>JANQPW010000874.1 GCA_028285285.1 Silvanigrellales bacterium | reverse complement strand
GGTTTTGAGACCCGTCGGAAAGAGACCGCCCATACTCATGTGCGATGCGCCCAGCGACTGTTTGCGCACCCGCAAGAGACACTTGTTGGCTCAAAATCGTGTGGACAGCCAACTCAAAAGCAGAAAAACAACCCGGAATGCGATGCTCATCGTCTGCCGAAAGAAAGGGTTCCAAAAAAGGCTTCTTCTGCAGCTCCTCACGAATGAATGCAGGGTTCTGATTGAGATCAAAGAGATGGATCACCCGCGCTCTCACAAACAGAGCATGGCGCGAAAGCGAGTGCGGCAGCTCCAAAAGAAGCCGATCGGCCTGCGGATCGGGAAACACTCGGATACACCCTGTGTCGGATCCCACACGCACAGCACGCTGGTAGTGCTGTTCAGAAATTTGCTCCACAGGAAGCACAGCTCTCCGGCTCAAGTAGGAAACACACCGGCTCCAGGAAAAAGGCCGGCGAAAACCCAGAGGAATCTGGAGGCTTTGCTCGGCCCCTTTACCTTTTCGGGCCGATGGACGGCTTTGGGAAGGAGTCCGCCCACACACCTTGCGATAGGCAGCATTAAAGCTGCGCACATTGTGATAACCACAAGCCTCGGCCACATCGGCAATAGGAAGCTCAGAGCCCATCAGCATAGCTCTGGCCTGCCCCATGCGAAAGTGAGTCCAGAATTGTTGTGGACTCACCCCCAGGTGCTTGAGAAAAAGGCGGTGCAGGTGTCGCGCCGAATGTCCCAAACGCTCCGCAATACCTCTGATATCCACTCCCAGGGGATCGCTTGTTGTCATGAGACGCACCGCGCGACGCACACTCGACTCGGTTCCCATCCACGCAGGAGAGCCGGGTGCTGTTTCAGGGCGGCAGCGCAAACAGGGGCGGTACCCTTGAGCACTCGCCTGCGCTGCCGTGAGATAAAAATGAACATTTTGAAACTTTGGAAGACGCGCGGGGCAAACACACCGACAATAGATCCCAGTGGTGCGAACAGCCGTAAAAAAGCTCCCGTCAAAGCGCGGATCCCGCTTTTGCACAGCCTCGTAAAAGACCTCAGCCATTTTGCGATCCACATGCATTGCTTCGCCACTCCCCGTTTCCCGACAACCCCCGACTAGTTCATTGCGGGGCTTTTTTGGGTTTAGCATGGAGGAGAACCGGGGTGGTAGAAAAAATCGGACCTCTTTGCCGCTAGGCTCGAGGATCGAAGGCGTTGCGAAGCGCTTCACCAATGAGGTTGAGGCTCACAACCGACACAAAAAGAAACAGAGTGGGAAAAGCAGCCAGCCACCACGCCACTCGAAAGTTTTGGCGCGCCTGCTCCAGCAACTCTCCCCAGCTTGGGGTAGGGGGAGGCACACCGAAACCCAGGAGGTCGAGTGCCGATAGGCTGATGATGCCTCCCACAATAGTGAAGGGCGAAAAGGTGATGAGCGGTATGAGACTGTTGGGAAGAATATGACGAAAGATCACCCTTGCATGCGAGGCGCCCAGCGATCGGGCTGCTTCACAGTATACCAAGTTACGATTTTTCAGAGCCTCGCCTCGCATGTACATGCTAATGCCCACCCAACCAAACACAGCAGAAATCACAATGAGGTAGAAGATGTTGGGCTGCAGAAAAGAGATCATGAGGAGCAGCAAATAGAAAACTGGAATAGCTGAGAACATTTCCACAGCCCGCTGCCCCAACAAGTCTACAAACCCACCAAAAAAACCCTGGGTGAGACCAATAGCCGTTCCCACGATGTATGTGAGCACCCACACCGCAAAAGCGAATATGAAGCTCACGCGCGTGCCGTAGATCAACCGCGCCAAGACATCTCTCCCCGAAACATCAGTGCCCAACCAATGAGAGGCCGAGGGAGGGCTCATGAACTCCTCAAGCTCATAGTCGTTTTCATAGGGATCCCATTCAATCAAAGGCCAAATGGCCCACTCAAACTCTTCGCGGATTTCTCGATAGTCAACAACACCTGCACCTTCATCACCCATGTCTTCCCAGTTGTAATCCACATAGGCGGGCACCACGATTCTTCCGTTGATTTTGCCAATCACCGGCTTGGAGTTGCTGATCCATTCCGCAAAAACTGCGACAAACAGCAACGAGAAAAAAAACACCAGAGCCCCTTGGGCACGCCGTGAAGAAAGAAAGATCGCAGCTCTTCTTTTGAACTCTGGGGACATCGCTGCCTCACTTAAAGTCGATGCGGGGGTCAACGAAAACGTAGGCTATGTCTGAAATGAGCCTCGCGACCAATGCCAGTGCTGTTCCAATAAACACGCTGCCCATCATGAGCGGGTAGTCACGACTCAATGCCGCGTCAAAAAACAGCTTTCCAAAGCCGTCTAAGTTGAAGATGCGTTCAATGAGAAGATTAGATGCGAAAAAAATGGCAATGAAGTCTCCAATATCGGTTGTGAGGGGAATCAGAGAGTTTCGGAGAGCGTGCTTCCACACAACCACACGCTCCGACAGCCCTTTAGCTCTGGCCGTGCGCACGTAATCTCGCTCAATTTCTTCAATGATGGAGTTTTTCATGAGCACGGTCATGCGAGCAAAGCTAGCAACGGTGAAGCAGGCAAGAGGCAGCACCATGTGCCACAGCTGATCTTTGATACGTTCCCAGAGTGGCCAGTTTTCTGAGTCGAGCGTTCTGATTCCCCCCAGTGGAAACCAATCAAAGAAGCTGCCGCCTGAGAAGAAGAAAATGAGAAGGATACCCAACATGTAGGGAGGAATGCTGTACATCACGAACACCACAAAACTCGACACGCCATCAAAGATAGAGCCATCTCGTTGCGCTTTGATGATTCCGAGAGGAATACAGATCAAGTAGGCAATGAGGAAGGAGGCAACGCCAAAGCGCACAGAAACAGGCAACTTGGACATGATCAGTTCCGTAACGGGCTGGCCAAACGTGTAGGAGTGTCCAAAGTCGAGTCGGACCACGTTTTTTAGCCAAATCCAGTAGCGAACATGAATAGGCTTATCAAAGCCATATTTCTTCTTAAGCTCCTCAATCACTTCACTCGTAGCCGACACTTTTGCGGCCTCGTCTCCACCTGTTCCTCCTGTTGTGTCGCCGGAAGCCCCAGCGAATTTCAGGTTTGAGATATAGCTTTCAACAGGTCCACCAGGAGCAGCTTGAAAGATGGCAAAGCAAATCACGGTGATTCCCAAAAACGTGGGAATGATCAGCAAAACACGTTTGAGAAGATAGGCGAAAAGGTTCATGGTTCACCTATTTTGCCAGTTTCCAATACGCCGTGCCAACCCCGTAACTGAACACATCCTTGGGTTTCTGAATATAGTTTTGATGAGCGTAAAGAACATACTTTGCTTCTGTGAGGAACGTGTAGGGCTGATCGTCGTAGATCATTCTCTGCATTTTTTGAGCTAGTTTTACCCGTTCCTCATACGACATGGTTTTCCGATGAGTTTCAATAACCTTGTCAAGCTCCGGGTTTCGGTACGAAACGAAATTTGAGCCGTTGTTGGCAATGGACTCTGAATGCCAGATCTGCTTGAGATCACCATCTTGAGCACGCGTCCAAGCCAAAACCACCGCATCAAAATCTTTGTCGTCAAGCTTTTTCACAAAGCTTGTCCACTCCAGACCTCGCAACTTGATGTCGATCCCAACCCGCTTTGCTTGATTTTTATACTCTGTGAGCTTGGGCTCGTAGGAGTCTTTTGCTTGAGATGGATAGAGAATGGTGAGTTCAAAGCGTTTGCCATCTTTCACCAAAAAACCATCTTTTCCAGCCTTGGTCCAACCAGCCTGCGCCAGACGTTTCCGAGCCAATTTTCTACTAAAGGGAACAGGCTTCAACGAAGGATCATGTTGGTCACTTTTTGGGCTGTAGGGGCCTATGGTGGGCTCAGAAAGATTGTAAGAAAACTTTTTTGTCCACAGTTTCAAATTTGCCAGATGGGAAAGAGCCCAACGCACGTTCTTATCACCAAGAAGAGAGTGCTTGTTGTTCCACGCAATGTAGGAGTATGACTTGGCCGACTTATTGACGGCCTTCACCTTAGTGATTTTTGTTCCAAAAGGGGGACCCTTCATCTCCAAAGCAAATTGCTTTGCTGTTGGGCCGAGGTAACTGATCTCACCCTTTTTGAGGTTTTCAAGCTGAACGGCGTTGTCTTGAATGACCGTGAGAACGATCCGATCATAATTCCAGCGCCCTTCTTTCACTTCGCGATCTTTTGCCCAGTAGTTCGGGTTTCGTTTGAGAATCACCCGCCGATTCTCATCCCACTTCTCCAACTGCCACATGCCCGTTCCCATCGCCCGACGCGTGGTGCTCGATTTCGAGAGGGTGTTGTCTTCTGTATAGAGCTTCTCATAGAACTTCTTTTGGAAGACTGTGAGACCCGCCGCCACATCAAAGTTTTTGTAGTAGAGCGAGTTGGTTTTGAAGATCACGGTTTTGGGATCTTTGACTTCAACTTCGCTGATGGCTTGGTAGTAGGGTCTCAATGGAGCCGAATCAACTCCCTTTTTAAAGATCAATTCATAGCTAAACTTGACATCTTCCGCTGTGACAGAAGACCCGTCCCAGAACTTCGCCTTATCGTCCAGCACAAAAGTGAACGACTTCCCATCTTCAGAAACCTCCCAGCTCTTGGCCAGAGAGGCCTCCCACTGGTAGCTGTCAATGTTGCGATCGAGCAAGCTTTCAAACATACGATTGTGCAAGTGGGTGGTTGTGGCTGCGTCACTGGATGTGAGAGGCATGAGCCCCTGGGGATTTGCTGAAATGGCCACTTTCAAAGGAGCGGCGGCAACGGCCCCGAAGGGAGCCAGAAAAAGAGCCATTATGGCAACAAGTTTGAGATTGGGCATAGCAGCTCCTTCCAGGTCGTCAGCGGTCTCTCAGCTCAATTGAATTATAGGAGTCAGCTTAGCTAGTTGCACTGGTCAATGCAATGTCAAAGCCTTGCAGTTTCCTTCAGAAAAAAGCGTGTATAGAACAAACTCCGGTCTCGCTTTTACGAATGAGCTGAGGTCTCTCGCTCGAGACGCACTGGCGCAGGCCCATGGGACTTGCTATGCAGAGAGATACTGGTGAGCAAAGGGAGATCCTATGACCGGAGAATTGGACACCTCATGTTTGAAAGACATCATTGACTACGCGGGTCTGTTTCCTCCCGCAAAGCTCTCGGCAACAGATGCTGTGGCCGAGTTTCTTGAAATGAATTCAAATTCTCAACTCAAAGGTTTGTTCAAGCGGTTTGTGTTTCCTCTCAATCGTCGAGAAGAGCTTGAGGCCGAGTTTCAAAAGCACCCGCACCAGGAAGTGCCTTTGAGTCTTCTGGGCCAGCCAGCCCCGGAGCAAAAAGACGCGCTCGCGACGCTTCATTTGGTGGAGTCCGCTTCCCAGTCCGAAGCCTGGAAAACGGGGAAGTTTCAATGTGACTCGTTAGAAGTCAAGCTTCCTAGCCTCAGCAGTTTTGATTGGTCTTCCGAGTGGAAAGAATTTGGCAACTGTTTTGCCGAATTCCGTGCGCGTCACCCCCACATCACACTCTATGTTGAACAAGATTGGCAAGACATGCGGCAGGTGGGGGTCGATCGCTTTGCTTCTTTGGCGCAAACCCATGGTGGTCTTTGTCTGAAAATTCGAACAGGAGGCCTGACCGAGGAATCTATTCCCCCTCCCGACTCCCTTGCAAATGTGCTGAGTTGGATCGTCTCCTCAGGGCTCGCACTCAAGTGCACAGCTGGGCTTCATGCTGCACTGCGAGAGACCAGCCCCAGATTCCACTTTGAGATGCATGGCTTTCTCAATGTTCAAGCTTGTGTTGGACTGCTCCAAGCATGGAAAAAATGTGGAAAAGCGCCGAATCTTGTTCTCTGCCTAGAAACTCTCGGAGCGCAGACTCTGCCTGAGTTGACGGCCGCTGTGAAAAAGAGTGAGGTGGGAGTCAACTCGCTCAGTGAACTGCTTCAGAACGCCCGATCCACCTTTCATTCTTTTGGCTCCTGCAGCGTTAAAGAGCCATTTGAATCTCTCGAGTCTGTGAATTTCACCAACCAAAGTGGAAACACCCCTTCTTGAACTCACACAACATCACCTCTAGGAGAGCTGGACATGAGCACAACGACACAATCCGAGCAAATCAAGGCCACACTGGCAGCCGATCTGAAGACCTGGGTCGAAGGCGCAGATGGCAGTGATTTCCCCATTCAAAACCTCCCTTTTGGGGTTTTTGTGAGACCCCATTCGGTAGATGCCCGCGTTGGAGTTGCCATTGGCAGCAAAACTCTCGATCTCGTCGCTCTTTTTGAGTCTGGACTTCTAAACGTTGGTGGTTTGGAAAAGGGAGACCTCCACAGCTCATCCCTGAACGCCTTGATTGCGCGCGGAACAGCGGTTCGACAGGCCATCCGGTTGCGACTCAGCGAGCTTTTGCGACACGACAATGCCGAGCTGCGTGACAACACATCTGTTGTCGACAGAGCCTTTGTCGATCGCTCGCAGACCCGCATGCTGTTGCCAGTGCATGTGGGAGATTTTGTCGACTTTTACTCGAGTTTGGAACACGCAACAAACGTCGGCTCCATGTTCCGTGACCCGTCAAACCCACTCTTGCCCAACTGGAAGCACATTCCCATCGGCTACCATGGTCGATCATCATCTCTTCTGGTTTCAGGGCAAGAGTTTTTTAGGCCCACAGGGCAGCTGAAAGCCGAAAATGAACCTCCGATGTTTGGCCCAAGCCGCCAGCTCGACTTCGAGCTTGAGATGGGCTTTATCGTTGGTAGAGACACTGCGCCAGGAGAACACATCAACGCCACTCGTGCGGCTGAACACATGTTCGGAATGGTTCTGGTCAATGACTGGTCGGCCCGTGACATTCAAAAGTGGGAATATGTTCCTCTTGGGCCCTTCCTAGGCAAAAGCTTTGCCACAACCGTGTCACCTTGGGTGGTCACCATGGAGGTGATCGATGCACTCCGCTGCACCGAACCCGATCGCGATGTGCCCATTCTTCCCTATCTTGAAGATGGTGGAGACAAAGCTGTGAACATTGATCTCAAAGTAGAGCTGCAATCACAGAAAATGGATGCGCCCCAGACCATTGCGCAGACCAATTTCAGACGAATGTATTGGACCATCAACCAACAGCTGGCCCACATGAGTTCCAACGGCACACCCGTTCGCGTGGGCGATCTCTACGCCTCTGGAACGGTGAGTGGAGACAAACCCGACTCTTACGGCTCCATGTTGGAGCTCTGCTGGAGAGGAACCAAACCCCTGAAGTTGAATGATGGGAATGAACGCAAATTTTT
>JANQPW010000865.1 GCA_028285285.1 Silvanigrellales bacterium | reverse complement strand
AGCTCCACAAAGGGTTTTTTGCCCCGACACTTCAGGTAGTCCTTCCACAAGGCAGCCAATTCGTTTTCTTCCTGGGTTGGATTGCTCTCGCGTTTCATTTTGTTTTGCAAGGCCCAACTGTTCTTTGAAAATTCCCTGCAATGCGCTTCACTGAGGTCGAGGCCAGATAAAAATGCCATCTCGTTTCGCAGCACACTCATGGGTAAAAGCGCTTGGGCAGAATCTGCGTAGACTCTGGCGTGCTTTAAAAAGTGGGCTTCTGCATTGACCATGTCTTGGAATCGGGGAATGCGTGGGTCGTTTTTCGGAATGCGGACAGGGAATGTTCCCTCGGGGGTGGTTTTGGTTTGGTACGCGAAACG
This sequence comes from Silvanigrellales bacterium, assembly GCA_028285285.1. GTDB lineage: Bacteria > Bdellovibrionota_B > Oligoflexia > Silvanigrellales > Silvanigrellaceae > JANQPW01. The sequence continues at coordinate 6,061 of JANQPW010000865.1, read as the reverse complement.
AAATGTTTCAGGCGAGTGAAAATGAAGTGCAGTGATGTAGTGACCTATTTCATGGGCCAACACGCCCCGAAGTTCGTCTTCATTGAGCACCTGCAAAAGCATATCTGAGACCACAATGAGGTTACTTTGCTTCAGCACAGTCATGGAGATGTCAACTTTCATGGTGTCGAAGAGAAGGCCGCGAAAGGGCTCAATTTTGAGCCCCTTGGGGCCAACAGAAAACCGTGAAGGTGCTGAAGAGGCCTGCAGAGCAAAATTGAGGATTTCCCGCCATCGAGAAAGGGCGGTGTCTGTGCTTCTGTTCACGGAGCCGATGTTGGAAGAACCGCTTGGTGCAATGCCAATTTCTCCCTTTTGGAAGAGCAAATCGGGGATCAGTTTGCGCTCTGTGAACAGAGGAGCCTGTAGGGGGAAGGAATGGCGAACCCATGTGCCGGCCGTTGCCGCGGCGGACTCAGTGCTCACTGCGGACTCGTTGAAAAGAATGACTTTTGGCGGGGGTAAATTCAGAAAACTCTCCTTGTTGAGCCTTCGAAAAAGGCCCGGCGGTCTTTTGAGCACCGCCTGCTGAATGGCTTTGAACACTTCTTCAGCCAGTTGATTGATCCTTTTGCTAGCAGGGGAGTCTGAGGCGTAGAGTTGCGCTGACACGGAGACCTGTTTGGCGATGGCTTCCGCTTCGGGGCGAGAGAGAAAGACATACATCTCGGGATCCCATGCGAGCCCAAGGGTGTCACTGAGCAGCTTTCCCGGCCGGGAGTTCTCTCCTGAGGCAAACTGGCCTTCCGTGGAAGGTTTTCCACTGCGCCAAACGCATGCAATCATCAACGGAGTCACGAGCAGGAATATAAACTTCACAGCAGTGGGCACACCCTCTCCCTCCCGTTGCAGAAGTCAGTAGTCTAGCACAACGCTTGTTTCCGCTGTGGATCCTGTACCCAAACCGTGTCATGTTTTTCGGCAGATCCTTTGAAAAGGGCAGAGGCCCAATGTGACAGCGAGAAGAAAGAGATGGCAAACGAACGCAAGGAGCTGCGCTTCACCTTCGATTCTGCTCAGTGCGAGCTGCTTCTCGCGTTTGAACAGGCAAGTTCACTCCAACATCTGGCCAAGCTGCTCGCGCGAGATGTCTCGGTGGCGTCTCGACAGCTCCAGCGGGTGGCCGACGTGGCCCCAGTGCTGGAAAAGAAAGCGGGACGCTGGGTGCTGACGGCCTTAGGTCGTCAACTGAACCAGTGGACACGAGCCGCACTCCAAAGTCAAAACCGTTTGTTGCGACAACAGCGCGAGCTTCGGCTCAACCCCCATGCCCCGAGTGTTGAGAACACAAGAGCCGCTCTGGTGCTCGTGGGTGTGCAGCAGGGCTTCGCCCATCCGAGTTGGGGCGCACGCAACAACTTGGAAGCGGAGGAGGAGATCAAAAAACTCCTCAAGGAGTGGCGCCGGAAAGAGCGGGAGGTGTTCCACGTGCACCACATCTCAACTGAGCCACTTTCTCCCGTGAAAAAAGGGATGCAGGGGGCTCTGCCTCTGCCTTTTGCAAAGCCCACAGCCCATGAAGCGGTCGTTCTGAAAAGCACAAACAGTGGCTTTTCGGGAACCCAGCTTGAGGCAGCTCTTCGGAGAGTGGGCGTGGATGTCTTGGTTGTTGTGGGGTTTAGCTTGAACCACTGTGTTGACGCCACAGTGCGTGATGCCGCCGACCGAGGTTTTGGGGTGTTTCTTCCCGGTGACGCTGTTGTGTCTTTTGAGCGTTCGGCACCCGATGGTTCTTTGCTTTCAGCAGAAAGCGTGCATCAAGTGGCCCTGGCTAATTTGAATCAGGAGTTTTGCACAGTGGTGAGAGCGGCAGACCTATTTCAGAACGATGAGGAAGAGTGCACGTGATGAGAGGTTCACTCAGGAACCACTCGTGCGACAAGTTTTGGACAATCGGGGTCACTCTGCACCGTTGGTGTGGTTTGCTCAACGTGCCCTGGAAGCTCACGTGCTTCAGCGCTTTTGGCCAATTCCGCTGCATGGAGCACGGTCTTTTCAACCTGATTTTCAATGTCTTCTGGAGTGATGCTCTCTTGAGAGCGGAAAAAGTCGGCCCAAATGAACTCCACAAAGGGGGTGTTGACTTTGTCGAAGCCCTCGGCTCTTCTCACAAAGCCGGCTAGGCTGCGATAGGGATCGTCTGCCATTTCAAGAAGCGACTTGGGAAGCTCGTGCCAAGGTTTGATCGTTTCTCCATCCGGTTTCTTCTCATAAACCCACTCGCACTTTCGCATGTGCTTCCAAAATTGGTTCAGGTTGAGTGCAGACAGATCTTTTATCAGCACACCGTAGCTTTTCTGCACCCCGGAGTTGAGCAGGGCGCTGCCCAAATGGTGATGGTCTATGAGATAAAGCTGTTTCCCCTTTCCCCGCACAAGAGGGATGGGCTTTCTGCGCAGATACTTTTCCAGCTTGCTTTTTTTCACCAGCTGATCAATTCGGTGAGACTTCAGGCTCACCTGAAGCTGGCCCACAGCAAACTGTGTGGGGCGAACGGTGTGGAGATCAACCACACAAAAGTCATTTTCACGGACCTTGGCCTTTGAGCAGTGCGGCAACCCCGAGCCCAAGCGTTTGGTGTCGGTTTGGGCTGCTGCCACTTTCTTCAGGCACATGTCCACTTCGGGGGTGAGTTTCACGTAGCCTTTTTTGGAGCTCTTCTTTGTGAGTTCAGAATCGGCATCTTGGGCCGAATACCTGAACAGAAAAGGGCTACAACCCAAAGTGGGAAGTGCCAGAAGCAATGTGATCCAAGTGAGGCTCTGCCTCGGTGGAGAGAGGTTCATGCGGGTGCCACGCTGATCTGATCGGGACGGTTCTTCCCATTCTGCCATGACAGACCCTGAACAACAACACGTCGGCGGTCGGCGGAGACTGCACCGACCACATTTGTGTCACACGGGTTTGAGAACAGCGAGCAGCACTCCACAGATGCCGATGAGCACGGTCACTCCCAACTTGATGGCAACAGGGGCTTGGCTCTTTTTGTAAAAGACGGTGATACCTCCCAGCAAAAACCAAATGCCCAGTTTTCCAAAAACCCAAATGGGCCACCCGGCAAGAATCCCTAAGCGGGCCAGGAGCCCAAATCCGGCGACCAGTGCCACAACCAATGCGAGGCCGTGGCTGATTGCCAAGAGCCTTGCCAAATCGGGGCGCTCTGCTTTGGAGCTCAACGAGGCAAACAGTCCGTGAGCCCCAAGTGACACAAACATCCAAATAATGGCCACTAGGTGAAGGACTTTGTAGAATTCATAGGACATGGATCTCACCCCTTTTGGTCGAAGACAAAGAATTCGGCTTTCAGGCAAGGGTATACCCACAGTTGGGCCGTCTGGCTAGAGTGCCCAGCACAAAGCGATTGGCACAGTCGGGAAAAAGCTTCCGGTCACTCCCCTTCTGAACAGACGAAAGAGCATCAGTAGGGGAGTGACATGGTTCAGCTCAGACAGCAACGCATCAAGTGGTACCAGTCCATCAACACGAAGCTATTCGCGTTGATCTCGCTTTTCGTACTGGTGACGCTGGTTTATGGCGGCTATCAGAACCACCGCACGATGAGCCAGTCGCTCTATGCTCAGCTTGACAGTAGCCAGAAAGCGGAGCTTTTGAGCACGTGGAAGTTGGTTCATCTCCATTTGGAATCCCTCAAGGCACGTGCTTCTGATGCGTTGTTTTCGAGTGTGCCCGCTGGACAGAAAGTCTTGCGCGCCCGAATGAAGACCTTGCTGCAACGCTTTCCTGAAATGGTTCATGTTGAGGTTGATTGGCAGGGAGCGACCCAAGCTCATTCGCAGAAGAAGCAGCACTCCGTTTTAGCCCGGCTGCGACCTGCGCTTCGACCTCTCAAAGGTCAGAGCTTGGTTGCCTTTGGAGATTCCACCCTCGTGTTTCAAGAATTTGCGCTATCTCGTCAGGGTTCTTCTTTCCAAGCCCAGGTTCGTCTGTTGACTCAGGGGACAGCGTTGCGCTCGCTGCTCAAGAGCACGGAGGAACAAAAACTCTTTCTCGTTGCAACAGATCCCGTGAAGCACTGGCAAAAGAAGGGAAAGAGCCCGTTGGTGTTGAGTCAAACCGGTGGTCTGGCGGAGCTTCTCCAAAGTGAAATAGAGGTGAGTCAGCTGCTGCGCGAAAACAGTGGGAATCACACGGAGATTCTCAAGCCGAAACAAGGAGCAGCAACGGAGAGGGAGCTTGCGTACTACACAAAGAGCTTTGAGGAAAGCGGACTGCGGTTGGGTTTGCGCGCCGACTTTCGCACGGCACTTCAGTCTCTCAGTTGGAGTTCGAGAGTTTCTCTGTGGACAGCGCTCGTGATTCTATCTCTTGCCATGTTGTTGAGTTATCTCTCTTCTTTGAGTTTCAACAAACGTTTGCAGCAACTCATTGCCGCCACCAGTCGTATTGCTCGAGGAGATCTCGCTCATCAATTGCAGCGTTTGCCGCAGAGCGAGGTGGGAATCTTGGGCAATGCCATCAACTCCATGACTGTGCAACTGAACTACTACTTGCGCAGTCAGGTCGACTCTGTGCGAAAAGAGCAGGAGCTTCTGACCGCAAAGGCGGTTGAAGAACGGTTCTTTGTCTCAGAGAGAGTGAAGTCAAATTCCCGCTTGAAAGTGAAGGGCACCCACCGCTCCGCTTCGGAGTGTGCGGGCGATTGGTGGTGCCACTTTCAGCTCTCCGAAAGCCAAGATCTGGTTGTGATTTCTGATGCACCGGGGCATGGAGCGGGTGCAGCGCTGGTGGTTGCCATCGCCTACTCCTTCTTTAAAACCCACATCAACAATGTTCAGCTGGGCATCGAGAAGCCCTGTCGGCCCGCGGAGCTCGCCTCTCGTCTGAATGAAATTTTCTGCCAAACTTCCCAGGGAAGTTCAACAATGACGATGCAGATTTGGCTCTTTGATTCACAGGCTCAGGAGGCGACTTTTGTGAATTGTGGGCACAATTCGTCGTTCGTGTTGCTCGAATTGCCCCCGGCTGGGGGAGACAATAAGCCAGAGTTGAAAATTAAAACAGCCACGAATGCAAGCGACCTCTTGGGAATGTATGAGGGGGCAAAATACCGTGAAGAAGTTTATCCCTATGAGAGGTTACGACGGGTGTTTCTTTACACCGATGGTCTTGTGGAGTGCAGGGGACGAAATGGGAAAAACCTGAGAGTGAAGCAGGTCAAAAAAGTTTTGGAAGAGAAAAAGTCACGGGATTTCAAGTCGGCGGCGTTGGAAATCGTGGGTTGGGTTGGGAAACACTTTTCGGGTGTTGAGCTTGCAGACGACATCACCTTGGTCTTTGTGGACATGTCTCATCAGGTGGCGGGTTCACCTGTTCGGCACAGCCAAAAGCCCCAGTCTTTGCCAACGAGGGCTATGCCCCCGCCTCCGCCGTCTCCTCAGGAATTGGGAGCAGATCCAGAATCGGAGTCGGTTGCTTCACACAAACCAGAGTTCGAAGAGCTTGGCAAGGGCGGAGACACCCAAACCAGTGCACCGCAGAGTGAGGTTCCCGACGCTTCATGAGCCGCGCACGCCCCATTGTGTTTGTCATCATCTTGTTTCTTTTCTCTGGAGGGTTGATGGGTTTGGCTCTCGACACTCTTAATTTGAGTGCCTCGGAGTTGGGGACCCTCTCGCGGCTCTCAGGGCAGGTTTCCTTGCGGCACCAGAGCACTCTCACCTTTCAAAGTGCCTCGGTGGGGCAGAGCGTCTTAGCCGGGTCTACTCTGCGCACCGGGGCAAACAGTGAGGCCACCATTCAACTTCAGAGTGGCGAGGAAATGGTCATTGCAGAAAACTCAGAGATCTACTTTGACAACAGCACTCTGGCGTCTGGAGCGGAGAGTGTGGTGCTCGATGTGGCGAGCGGGGGTATACAGCTGGCCTCCCGATCTTCGGAAAAGGTCGACTCGACGGTGCAGCGCCGATTCCGCGAATGGGGCGGTGCCAGCCGGCGTTTGGCGATACGCTCCGGTCGCCGAAAGATTGCCAGTGGCGACCTTGGGGGAAACAGTCCTGTTTCT
>JANQPW010000856.1 GCA_028285285.1 Silvanigrellales bacterium | reverse complement strand
AAAACAAGGAATGCTTGAAGTTTGCATGCAGCACCACGGCGACCAGCTGAGGGGGTCATTGGGGTGTTCTCCTGAGTTGAGGGCGCCAAGCGGACCCTTTTGATGTTTTGTAGTGATTTTATCATCTCATCCGGTGGAAACGAAGGATCCGCGCGGGGAGACTGTTGGGGAGAGTGGTCTTGGGTTCAGAAATGGCTCCAATAGAGTTGCGGCAGCGTCGCATGGTGCGCCTGCTGGAAAATGTGTTGTCTTCTTCAGAGGGTCTGTCGCAGAAGCCCATGTTTGGCAGTCAGGCCTACTTTGTGTTTGGCAACATGGTGTGTTTTGTCACTCCAGAAGCCTTTGTGGGCGTGAAGCTGCTCGATGAAGAGGTCTATGAAACGGCACTAGAGGTGGATGGCATACAGGCTTTTGCGCCATCTGAAGGGGCCAAACCCATGAAAAACTGGGTGCTCATCGACACGGCGGAATATCTCGACTCCGATCTCGAAGAGCTGCTCGAGTTTGCCGCAGAAGACATTTCGAAGTTGCCACCCAAAGTGGCCAAAACCCGGCGAAAACCCGTGAAGTGAGGGGCTGAGCATGGAAAAGTTCACACAGTTTCAGGGGTCGGCAAATTACATTGCTTCTCCAGAGTTGAGCGAGGCGGTGAATGTGGCCTTGAGCTTGCAAAGACCTTTGCTCATTAAAGGAGAGCCGGGAACGGGCAAAACCCGTTTGGCCGAGTCTGTGGCGGAAGCCCTCGATATGCCTCTGCTGCGTTGGCAGGTGAAAAGCACCTCGAAAGCCCAGGAAGGACTCTATGTTTACGATGCCGTGAGACGTCTCAACGACAGCCGCTTCGGCGGTGGAGATGTGTCGGATATTCGTGCCTACATTGACCTGGGCCCCTTGGGAAGGGCGTTTGAGTCGGAAAGACGTTGTGTGGTGCTCATTGATGAGGTCGACAAAGCCGATCTGGAGTTTCCCAATGACTTGCTGCACGAGCTCGACACCATGAGCTTCACCGTCGCTGAAACAGGCGATTCACACACGGCCCAGCACAGGCCCCTGGTGATCATCACGTCAAACGCTGAAAAAGAGCTCCCCGATGCCTTTTTGCGGCGCTGTGTTTTTCACTACATCAGCTTCCCCTCAGAATCGGAAATGCGCCAGATCTTGGAGGTGCACCACCCTCAGGCCGAGGCTTCGCTGGTGCAACTGTGCCTTGAAAAGTTCTACTGGTTGCGCGATCAAGACGAAATCCGCAAGCGGCCGTCCACAAGCGAGCTCATCGATTGGATAGCAGCTCTGCAGCATGCCGGTGTGGATCTCAAAGCATTGCGGTCGCTGCCCTTCCTCGGGGTGTTGTTGAAATCTGAAAAAGATCAGTGGGCCATTCAGAGGAAACGCTGATGTTTCTCGACTTCTTCTTTCTCATGCGCCGTTGCGGCTTGAAGGTGGGCGTGGCGGAGTGGATGACCCTGATCGATGCCCTGAGTCGGGGCATGGGGCAGCAGTCGCTGCACGGGTTTTACGTGCTGTGTCGGCTCATTTGTGTGAAGCGCGAGTCGCAGTACGACCTCTACGATCAGATCTTTTCTCACCACTTCAAAGGCAGCGCAGCTCCTGCTTCGGTGACTGATGAGGTGCTGCAATGGCTGCAAAACAGCCCCCTCCCGCCGAGAGCCCGCGGCGAACTGGAAAAGCTCACGGGATTGAGTTTGGACGAGCTGCGAAAGATGTTTGAAGAACGCCTTGCCGAGCAAAAAGAACGTCACGATGGTGGTTCCCATTGGGTGGGCACGGGTGGCGCAAGCCCCTTTGGCCACAGCGGCGTGCACCCTTCGGGAATTCGTGTGGGAGGGCCAGGCGGAGGTCGAAGGGCCATGCAGATTGCCGAAGAGCGGCGCTTTCGCAATTTGAGAAGCGATGTGAAGCTTGACACGCGGCAGTTTGCTGCCGCTTTGAGGCGGCTGCGGCAGTGGTCACAAGACGGGCGGGGCGAAGAGCTCGACTTGGAAGAAACCGTGCGGGCCACCGCCCGCAATGCTGGCGACATCGACATTGTCATGCGCAAAAACCGGAAGAACAAACTCAAACTGCTTTTGCTCATGGACGTGGGTGGCTCTATGACTTGGCACGCGGAACAGTCTGAGAAGTTGTTCAGTGCGGCCCATGCAGAACACGTCTTTCGAGAGTTCCGGCATTACACCTTTCACAACTGCCCCTACGAACATCTCTACACCGACATTGAGCAACACGAGGTCGTGCCCACTGCAGAGGTGCTGCAAAGCTGCGAAAGTGATTGGTGTTGTTTGATCGTCGGAGATGCTGCCATGCACCCTGCAGAGCTTTTGGCTGTGGGTGGCAACATCAGCTACTTCCAGCACAACGAGCGGCCGGGCTTGGAGTGGCTGGCCGATATCCAAAAGCAGATCCCGCGCACGGCCTGGCTGAACCCCGAGCCGCCGGCTCATTGGGACATCGCTTCCACGCGCTTGGTGCGACAGCTCTTTCCCATGTTTCCCCTCACGGTGGAAGGGATAGAGAGGGCGGTGACGGAGCTCAGGAGAAAAGCCTAGGCTCAGCCCAGGTTCTTGTTCGCAAAGTCCCAGTTCACCAGGTTCCAGAAGGCGGTGAGGTAGTTGGGTCGGGAATTGCGGTGATCAATGTAGTAGGCGTGTTCCCAAACGTCGCAGGTGAGCACAGGCTTTTGATCGCTGGTGAGGGGGCATCCCGCATTGGACTCTTGCGTGATTTCAAGCTCACCCTTGCCGTTTTTCACCAGAAACACCCAACCCGAGCCAAACAGGGTGGCTGCCTTGTTGTTGAACTCTTCCTTGAACTTGTCAAAGGAACCAAAGCTCTTCGAAATGGCGTCGGCAATAGCACCTGTGGGCTCGCCGCCACCGTTGGGAGACAGGCAGTTCCAGTAGAAGGTGTGGTTCCAAATTTGGGCTGCGTTGTTGAACACACCGCCTTTTGACTTCATCACGATTTCTTCCAGTGGGGCATTTTCAAATTCTGTACCCGGAATGAGGCCGTTGAGTTTGGTCACGTAGGTTTGGTGGTGCTTGCCATAGTGAAACTCAATGGTCTCTTTCGAAATGTGGGGTGCCAAAGCATCATGGGCGTAGGGAAGCTCAGGTAAAGTGACGCTCATTTCAATTCTCCTCAAAGTGGTGCAAGAAAACTGCCCGCGAGTATTGCCGAAGACGGCGCTAATGGCAACTCATCGGGGGCGCCGCTTGCGGCTAAAAAAGTCGTTGCCCTTGTCGTCGGTGATGATGAAGGCTGGAAAATCTTCAACCTCGATCTTCCACACTGCTTCCATCCCCAGCTCTTCGTAGTCGATGACCTCCACCTTCTTGATGCAGTCTTTGCCCAAGCGGGCCGCTGGTCCGCCAATGGAGCCGAGATAAAAGCCTCCATGCTCTTTGCAGCTGGCGGCCACTTCGGGAGTGCGGTTGCCCTTGCCCAACATCACCATGGAAGCCCCTTTGCTCTGAAACAGCGGAACATAGGGGTCCATGCGTTGGGAAGTTGTGGGACCAAAACTGCCGGAAGCATGCCCATCGGGCCGTTTGGCAGGCCCTGCATAGTAAACCGGGTACTTGAGAATGTAGTCGGGCAGTTCCTTCCCTTGGTCAATGAGTTCCTTGAGCTTAGCGTGGGCAATGTCACGCGCCACCACCAAAGGCCCATTCAACATTACGCGGGTGGCCACCGGCAGCTCCGACAAGGTCTTGAGCACTTCTGCCATGGGCCGGCCCAGGTCAATTGAAACGGTTTTGCCTTCGCGTGCTTTTTTGTTTTC
>JANQPW010000579.1 GCA_028285285.1 Silvanigrellales bacterium | reverse complement strand
GCCTTTACGTTTCTGCCCTCAATGGCCTCCAATCTCGGCTCGATCAAGCCTTTGCTTCCACGAACAAGCTGAGGGAGCTTCAACAAAGCTACGCCATCGTGGACTCTTCCTTTCAGTCTCTCGAGAAACAGATTGCAGCCGCCAACGAAGGCCTCGTTCTCATCTCGGTTTTGGAGCAAAAAGCAAACGATCTGGGGCTTTCCACCTCAGGGTTCCCTCCGCAGCTGCCCCGCACCGACCTTCCTGCGTCAAACCCTCTGTCAAAGTCTTATCAGAATGCATCTGTGGAGTTTCGTGTTTCCAATGCAAGTCTCAAAAAGATCATTGAGCTGGTCACGGCCATTGAGTCTACACCACACCTTTTGAAGGTCTCTTCACTGCGAGTGCGTGCCCTCTACCAAAACAAACTGTATTTTGATGCCAACATTGAAGTTGAGGGGATTGTCAAAAAGCGATGACTGAAGACAAATTGTCCAACAACCCAGTTTCAGACAAGGTTCTCCCCACACTCAACGACGAGATAGATGACGACATCAAGTCAGGCATCTCGCAACTGGCGGATTTAAAGTCACCAACTTCACCCACCTCTTCTTGGGATGAAGAGGAGCTCCCCAAAACCAAAACCTCAAGCAAGATCTATCGAGCTCTTGGCTATTTGGCCCTTGGCGCCTTTTCCTTCCTCTTCTTCCTTTACGTGACCTTCCCCTACGGGGTTATCAAAGAGGTGATTGTAAACAAAGTAACACAAGAGATTCAAAAGTCGGGCCTCCCCATTCGTCTGAGCATTGGTTCTCTCGAACCCTATTGGCTCACGGGAATTGAGCTGGAAAACGTGAACGTCACAAATGTCACGAGCCAAAGCGCCAATCTTCGCTTAGGAATCGTTCGCGCTCATCTCAAGCCTCTTTCGCTTCTTTTGGGAAAACTGGGCGTGCGAGTCTACATGACTCAGGTGGGTGGAAGTCTTGATTTTGAACTCTCTCTTCCCATTAGCACACTGATTGCCCAACAACCTTCCCCAGACTCAGGGGAAATTGTGATCAACTCCTTCCCCGTTGATCCCTTTTTCAATCATGCACTTGCTGTTGCAGCCGGATCCAAAGACCCTGCAATGATTCTCGTGGCCCCACTCTTGTCCAAAACCTCGATTGGCGGCCAAATTACCGGAACGATCTCCTTTTCCAACGAAAACACAGATCATTTTGGAGATGCACGCGGAACTTTTGAGATCTCGGTTTCAGAGGGTTTTCTGCACATTGCAGACGAAACACTCAAGATTCGCCGGCAGTCGTTTGAAACAGCGGAACTCGACCTCAGCTTTGAAAACAATGCTTTGGTCATTGGGGAGCAAACCCGGTTTGCCGCAGAAGACATTGAGCTTGGTCTCAATGGTCGCCTCACGCTCCCCAACCTCAGCACCCAGTCTCCCCAGGCCAACTTCAATTTTGAATTGGTGATGCGAGACAAAATTGAGGAAAGCTTGGGCTTCATCGTGCCCAATATGCTCCGGTGCCCTCCCCTGAGCGAGGGAGTGCTCAAGGCAAACCTTTCTGGGCCGGTTTCGAGCATGAATTGCTCGGCTCAGTGACCTAAAACTGATGCTCTCAATTTCACCTCAAAACAGGAGTCATCTGTTCTCCTTCTGAACAAATGACGCCCTCAGCTGTACGGTTTCCGCACACCCGTTGTTTGTTCGTCTCCCGCAGGCAAAGTGACCCCTTCAGTTCGAGATGTAGCTCTTGAACGACACAACGAAATCATCCAGAGAAATCTCCTCCCCCTGGAGGTCTTCTGGCAGACTCACCTTGCGACCAGAGACGCCAACAACAGCACAGTTTGTTGTGGAAGATTCCATAGCGCCCGAAGTGTCGTCACTCCGGCAAAGCAATATTTCAGCCTGGTTGACTTCATTCAGATACACCACCAGCCAGCCCTTATCTTGCTTTGCTTTTGGGTCGTGGACCTTCACGTTGATCTTCACAGAATTTGGGTTGGGCTGGGGCAAACACGAAGCTTCGGGAAATGCACCGGGAGCGTGTTGTTCTGAGAAGCGCAGAGTGTAGTCCACAAGCGCATCACAGCGCTGCTGGGGGCTCTGAGCCAGAGAAAACCCCGGACTTTTGAGACCCTCCACGGGTTTCACTTCGGCATTCTTCTCCTCGCTTTTGCCGCAAGAAGTGAAAGCAACAGCGGCCAAAACCGAAACCGCCAACAGCAGTCGTTTGCACCATTGATTTGAAAACTCTTTGAAAGGGAAGCTGCGCATGGGATGGTCTCCACTCCAGGTTCATCATTCGAGTTATTTCAACAGATTTTAAGTAAACATACAAGATGAAATTTTATTCTTTTATTTTATTATGTTCCATTGATATCGTTCAGATGATGCATTCAGTCCTTTGAAGCGCTCAGGGGGCGAGCTGGGGCCTTGAGAAGTTCTGAGACTCTCCCAGAGGACCACTTCAATATTTCTTCTGAAAGCGACAGAACAAACCGCCAGCCGACTCCAGGTCTCCTTGTGCAATTGCGCTCAGATCACGCACATATTCCCTCCGGTACTTTTGCTCTTTAATGGAATTCACAGTTCCTGACCTTCTGCGATGATGCGATCGAACACTCCATTTTTGTAATCCGGATTGGCGAGTGACTCGAGATCGGAAAAAATCCAATCCACCGGTAGGGCTTGGGCAGTCACTCTGGCAAGAACGGCCCGGCGAAGCTGAGGAAGGTCAGATTTTCGTTTTGCGAAAACTGCAATATCCAGGCCCGACCCCACACGAGCTTCGCCCCGAGCCGCTGAACCAAACACGACTATTTTTTCAGGCAGGCAGACCTCAAGAATTTCTTCCTTAATTCTCTGAAGTTGATTCTGGATCAGCTTCTGATCAATAACCTCATTTTGTAGTGCCCGGGCTAGCCCTCCCACAAGGGAACTCCTTTGTTGCCTAAAACCAATGACGCCAAGATATTAGGCCAGCACCCTGGGAAAAACAATCCGAAAACTGATGCTGGGCCGAAAGCCCATCCCTGTTTTTGAAGAGGTGAAATGAACGGCATCAGTTCTTGTGCTTTCTCAAGAGAGCCCTCAATTGGCTGTAGCTCAATCCAAGAAGCTTTGCGGCCTGATTTTGGCGGTGATTTGATCGCTGCAGAGCCCATTCCAGCACCTCTTTTTCTTGCTCTCTCTGAAACTCCCGAAGCCCTTTGCGAACAACGAGATCACCAAAGCTTGCCAAGCCGCGCTCTGGAGCTAGCCGATGAGGTCTGAGATTCAAGTCTCGGGGCGTGCCGTCACAACTTTCCCCCTCTTCAGAAGCAGAGCTATCGCTCGTGCCCCCCAGGCCATCCCAGACGTTGATCCGATGGGCATTGGATGCAAGGTGAAACACGGTGCGTTCTACGGTGTTTTTCAACTCACGAACATTGCCGGGCCAGTCGTGTTGCTCAAGCTCCCTCTGAGCCTCGTTTCCTATTCCCAGAATAGGACTCCTTCCTAACTCAACAGAAAAGCTCCTGCTAAAATGCAGGGCCAAAGGAACAAGATCTTCCACCCTCTGCCGCAGCGGTGGAATGACAATCCGTTCAAAGCTCAGACGATCGAGCAAATCGGGTAAGAACTGATTTCGTGCAACGGCCGCTTTGAGGTCTTGATTCGAAGCCGCAATCACACGCACATCAGCTCGCCTCACCCGGCTTCCACCGAGACGCTGAAACTCACCATATTCGATCACTCGCAGCAGCTTTTGCTGAACAGCCTTTGAGGCATGAGCGACTTCGTCGAGAAAGAGAGTTCCTCCTTCTGCCTGCTCAAATAGACCCGCTTGTCGTTTCACAGCTCCGGTGAAAGCTCCTTCTTCCGCTCCAAACAGCTGCGCATCGAGCAGAGTTTCCGAAAGAGCAGCACAGTTCACGCGAACAAAACCCTCCCCCCAACGAGGAGACAAAAAGTGCAGCCTGTGGGCAATCAGCTCTTTGCCCGTTCCTCGCTCCCCCCAGATGATCACAGGCCGAGGAGCTTTAGCAACCGCCGACACCCGATCCAGAACACCCAACATGCGGCTGCTCTCTGTGACAAAGGTCTGTTCCACTTCCAGCTCTCCATTCTTCCAGCTAAATAAATCACTTATTGACTTAAATAATCATAAATTGGTTTTTTTAACTAGATTATATTTTGCCCATTTTATGAAAGTCTTTTAAATATAGATACTTACGAGTTTGGCACAATCAATGCTTAGAGGACTTCGAACATGCTTATGAAAGGAGTGAGCACATGGGTATTTTTTCGCGCCTCAGCGACATCGTGAACTCAAACATCGTCCACATGCTGGACCGTGCTGAAGACCCCGAAAAGATGGTTCGGCTGATGATTCAAGAGATGGAAGACACGCTGGTTGAGGTCAAAGCTTCGGCAGCTCGAGTGATTGCCGACCGCAAGACCATTGAGCGTAAACGTGACCAGGTTGCGCGCGACCAGCAAATGTGGGAGCAGAGAGCTATTTTGGCGGTACAAAATGATCGAGACGACCTCGCCAGGGCCGCTCTCGAAGAAAAGAAAGCTCGTGAGAAGGCCCGAGATGAATATGAATCGCAAATTGAAACCATTGCTTCACGAGTGATCGAGTTTCGCGAAGACATCGCCAAGCTGGAAGACAAGTTGGAAGACGCCAAACAAAAACAAAAGGCCATCATTGCCAGACGCAACACTGCTGCGTCACAACTGGAAATAAGGGATCGCTTGCATCAGGCTGAGTCTTCATCTGCCTTTCAAAAGTTTGAACAAATGGAGCGGCAACTTGACCGAATGGA
>JANQPW010000838.1 GCA_028285285.1 Silvanigrellales bacterium | reverse complement strand
CGCTCACCACATCCTCATTGTTGGCAAGCGCCCTGTGGATGGCACGATTTCCTTGCCGATCCAGAACCCGAAACTTATTGGCGACCATTTGGGCCTGGTAGTGGCCAAAGCCCAGACGTCTGAGGGATTCAACGCCCATCTCGAGAGCCGCATCGAAGGTTTCGCGGGTGATGTGATCCACATCAAGATCAATGAGCTCAAACAGGTGGGAAAGGTTGCGGCACCTGCTGATGACTTTCACGTGGGGGTAGTGTTTGCGCACAATGCGCGTGGCCTCGAGGGCCTGTTCCACGTCGTCGATGGCGCAAACAAAGACCTTTGCGTGGGCTATTCCAGCTTGTTCAAGGAGGTCGAGACGGGTTGCATCTCCATAGTAGACTTTGTAGCCAAATCTGCGGATCATCTCGATGTGGGAAGGGTCGTGATCCAATACCGTGGAGCTCAGGTGGCAGGAGTGGAGCAGGCGAGACACGATCTGACCCACACGGCCAAAGCCAGCAATGATGACACCACTTTCTTCGAGCTGAGAGAAGTCTGTGTCTGCGGATGCCTGTCTGCTTTTCAATGGGGAGAATCGGCTTTCGAGGCGCTCGTAAGACAACAGCACGAGTGGTGTGAGCAACATGGAGAGGGTGACGATCAGGTTGAGTCGGGTCACATCATCCGCTGGCAACACTCCCGCCGAGCTTGCCAGGCCCGACAACACAAATGCAAACTCACTCCCTTGAGAAAGGAGACAACCCAACAGCAAAGCTTGGCGAGTTTCTGTTTTGCTGGTCTTTGCCAGAAAGAAGAGCACAGCGAATTTGAGGGTCATGAGCCCGACCACACCACCCAAGATCAGGAGGGGCTGGTTCCACAAAGCGGCGGGGTCGAGGGTCATGCCCACCGAGATGAAAAACAACCCCAGCAGGAGACTTTTAAAGGGTTCGATATTGGCTTCGAGCTCATGCCGATACTCGCTCTCCGACAAAACCACACCGGCGAGAAAGGTGCCGAGGGCCATCGACATTCCGAGGCTATCCATGAGCACGGCAATGCCAATCACGATCAAGAGTGAGGTGGCCGTGAAGATCTCACGAACCCGTGAAGCCGCAATCACGCGAAACACCGGCCGCGTGACCCGAGCACCGAAGGCCGCCAAAGCCACGATGGTGAGGATGGGCAGGAGAATGCTCCAAAGGTTCATGCCCGCAGATGCCGAGTTTGAGCTGGACTCCGCTGCCATAAGTGGAATGAAGGCCAGCATGGGGATCACGGCAAGGTCTTGAAACAGAAGGATGGAGAAGCCCTTCTCACCTGCGGGGGTGCTGAGGAGGTTTTTCTCTTGAATGGCTTGCAGGGCCATAGCCGTGGAAGAAAGCGAGAGGGTCATTCCCATAACGAGTGAGAAGTTCAGGTCTCGAGAAAAAGCAAAGACACCGGCCGCCACCAATGCCGCTGTGCAAAGCACTTGCACCAGGCCCGTGCCCAAAATGTCGCGCCGCAGTGACCACAGGCGCGAGGGCTTGAGCTCAAGCCCCACAAGAAACAGGAACATCACCACACCGAATTCTGAAAAATGAAGCAGATCTTCCGGCTTGTCGATGAGGCCGAGCACCCACGGACCAATGCACACGCCGGCAAGAAGGTAACCAAGAAGGGATCCCAAACCGAGCTTTTTTGAAACGGGAACCGAGACAACTGCTGCGGTGAGAAAAACCAGCGTGTCTTTCAGAATATCTGCTGTGTTCATTCCTGCCGCCCCTGTGCTCTTGTGGTGGGGCCCTGTTTCACCATTTCATCGAGAAGGTTTCTGTAACCCTCTGCGGCGACCGAAATTTGCTCTCGGGTGATGCTGTGTGTTCCCGCCACCACGTAGGGTTTGAGATAAGTCATGCCGCAAAAGTGAGCTGATTGCTCAAAGGGAGACAGGAGTTCATCGAGGGTGAAACGACTCTCTTTGCCTCCCCGATAGGCTTCCTCAGAGCCGCCCGTGGTGATGCAGTGCATGTAGGCCTTGCCGGCCAACGCTCTCTTTTCGCCGCCATAGGCATACCCGCGGGCAAAGACCACATCCATCCACTCTTTCATGAGGGCCGGACAACTGTACCAGTAAAGCGGGTGCTGCATCACGATGATGTCAGCACCATCGAGGTGCTCTTGTTCGGCATTCACATCCACGAAAAAATCGGCATAGCTTTCATAAAGGTCGCGACGCACGACTCCTTCAACGCCTTGAGTCGCACCAAAGAGTTCCACCCCCACTTTCGAGCGGCGAGGGTAGGGATGAAAAAAGTTCAGCAGAACTTTGTGAGGGTGTTCGGGTTCTTTCATGGTGACATTGTTGCGGAAGTTTTGTTGAAAGGTCAAGGCAGGCGATGAGATTCCCATCGGATTGCCGCAGCAGTGTGCTAAGATACGAAGGAGTTTTTTGTTTGGTTTTCCGGCATGCTGCCCTTCTAAAGGAACAACGTGAACACCTTTCAGGTCTGGGGAGCTCTTCCCTGCGCTCGGCTTCTGGCGCTCATTGTGTTGCTCGCGCTGTCTTCTGCACCGAGTTGCACTCCGAGGAAGACCAGCAACACAGCCACGCAATCTTCACATTCTTTGAATCTTTCCAACCCCGCTGCGCCTGGAAAGAACCTTGCCTTGGCTTGTGCCACCAATGCTAGCTCAAGCCTGCTCCACCTCCCCATTCTGCAAGAGACCGTTCTCCAACGGCGTGGGGGGTCGTCTGTTGAAAAACTCCGTGCGGTGATCTTCGGTTACGCCGCTATCGACGGAGCCATGGAAAAGATCCGCTCGCTTTTTCTCGATCGGCCCTGGTTAAACGCCCCCCGGCAAGAGTTCATTGTGGCTCTTCAGCCAGAACAGGGCTTCTCTCAGGAAATCCGCAAGAGCCTCAGTTTGCAAAGTTGCCTGGCCGATCTGGAGAAG
>JANQPW010000834.1 GCA_028285285.1 Silvanigrellales bacterium | reverse complement strand
GGCAAGGGCCACTCCCGCTAAAAACACATCAAGAAGGCTCATGCCATGATAAAGGCCAACTCCCATCGACATTCCGGCCAGTGCCAAAACCACAAAAAGGAGCACTTTGCTAAAGCTTGCAATCTCACGCGTCAGTGGCGTCATGAGCTCCGTGGTTTCTTGCATGAGCTTAGAAATCCGCCCAACTTCTGTAGCTTCACCTGTGCGCACAACGCAACCATATCCCTGACCATATGTCACCAAGCTTCCCGAATGGAGTAAGTTCTTTCTATCCGCGAGTGGTGTTTCTTTGTCCAAACGCCTGTTGTGCTTTTCCACGGGAAGAGACTCACCGGTGAGGCTGGATTCATTGACCCTGAGCCCTTTTGCTCTGAGAATGCGCAGATCGGCCGGAACACGATCCCCCGACTGCAGGAAGACCAAATCCCCCGGCACCAGCTCAGTGGCTTGCAAGCTTTTTTTCCGACCGTCACGAATCACAACACATGCCGTCAGTAAAGACCGAGCCAAAGCATCGATCGACTTAACCGCCTTTGATTCTTGAATGAATCCTACAACGGCATTGATGAACACAACGCCAAAAATCACGCCCGAATCAATCCATTCACTCAACAGGGCTGTGACTGTTCCCGCGGCGAGCAGAATGTAAACGAGAGGCTGATGAAGCTGACCCAGGAAAATCCGAAGAGCCGAACGGCGACTGGCACGAGGAATTTCATTCAGGCCAAACTGTTCCTTTCGACTCTCAGATTCTTCGGTGACTAAACCTCTAAGTGCATCGGTCTTGAGTTGACGCACGCACTCTTCTGCCGTGATCTCATGCCAAGCGACGGTGTTCAGTTCTGACTTTTTCATGGAAAGCTCCTCTGACAGATCAAGAACCTAAGAGCTGAAATCCAAACACACTTCTTTTCTTACAGATCCGTACACCTACTGCAAAATCGAGACAAGCGTCTTACTGTGAATGTTGTAAAGAAATCTGGAACCATTCACGGTTTCTCGGTTTGAGTTTTTTCGCTGAAACAAAGAATCTGGCGGAGGAACAGAACATGGAGCTTTTTCAAAAGTCGTCTCAAGCCCGCAAACACGCAAACTTCATAAACAACAAAGCGTTCCGAGCAGATTTTAGCTGGAGCCAGGAGTTTGACTCGGTACCCAAAATCAGTTCTGGTGGGATCCACATGGCTCATGTGGCGGTCGATGCCCATGCACAAGACTCCAGCTCAGCGCAAAAGGTCGCATTGCAATGGTTGGGTCGCTTTGGAGATGAACGCAGACTGACCTATGCCGAGCTTTCAAACGAATCGAATGCATTTGCGAATGGGCTGCAATCTCTTGGGTTGAAAAAAGAGGACGTTGTCTTTGGCTTATGCAATAGGCTTCCAGAGTACTATGTGAGCTTTTTTGGAGCCTTGAAAGCACACTGTGTTTTTTCTCCACTTTTTTCAGCGTTTGGGCCTGAGCCTGTGGCTGCACGAATGAAGCTGGGTCGAGGAAAAGCATTGATCACAACAGCTCAGCTGTACCAAAGGAAAGTTGCCCCTGTTCGAAGCCAACTGCCAGAGCTTGAGCACATCATCCTTGTGGGGCCACCGCCTGCTTCTTCCCAGAAAATACCGGGAGCAATCCTTTTTGATGAACTGCTGAAGAATTCCTCTAACGAGTTCGAAATTGAGAAGACCTTGCCCAACACTCCAGCGTTGCTTCACTTCACTAGTGGGACAACAGGTTTACCCAAAGGAGCTCTGCATGTCCATGAAGCCATTCTGAGCCATCGACTCAGCGGACGTCTGGCCCTTGATCTCCACCCCCAAGATGTTTTCTGGTGCACCGCCGATCCCGGTTGGGTGACGGGAACATCGTACGGCATCTTGTCACCGCTTTCCAACGGAGTAACGATGGTGGTCGATGAAGCTGAGTTCGATGCCAGGCGATGGTACTCCACACTTGAGCGACAAGAAGTCAATGTCTGGTACACAGCCCCAACCGCCTTTCGCATGTTGATGAAGCATGGTGCCGGTTTGGTCAAAGAGTTTGATCTCAGGCCATTGAGATTCATTGCAAGCGTTGGCGAACCTCTCAACCCAGAGGTGATCCGCTGGGGCCTAGAAGCCTTTGGTAAGGCCATCCACGACAATTGGTGGCAAACGGAAACGGGAAGCATCATGATCGCCAACACCGCTGCTTCCGATGTGGCTTTGGGCTCAATGGGTACTCCCCTACCTGGAGTCGAAGCCGAGATTCTGATCCCTTCGAGCTCCGGCTACACCGTCGCTCCTGCAAACACGGAAGGGCAACTGGCGATACGATCTCCCTGGCCTTCTATGTTTCGGGGTTATCTGAACCAAGAGGAGAGGTACCAAAAATGTTTTACAAGTGATGGCTGGTACCTATCAGGCGATCTCGCTCGTAAAGACGTCAATGGGCGATTTTGGTTTGTGGGACGGACCGATGACGTGATCAAGTCTTCCGGTCATCTCATTGGCCCTTTTGAAGTTGAAAATGCTCTTATGGAACACTCTGCCGTTGCTGAGGCAGGCGTCATCGGAATCCCGGATGCCACCGCAGGGCAGGTTATCAAGGCCTTCGTCACGCTACTTCCAACGAAACAATTAGATCAGGGAGTTGTGCAATCCATTCGTGCCCATGCCAGAAAAAAGCTGGGCCCGGCTGTTGCCCCGCGTGACATCGTTGTCGTCGACAATTTGCCAAAAACACGCAGCGGAAAAATCATGCGCCGGCTTCTGAGAAACCGGGAGTTGGGTCTCCCCGAAGGGGATATTTCCACACTCGAGAGCGACACCACTTCAAGAGAACCTAACCCCCGCATCAAGCCCAACTCTGCAGATCACGCCCACAAATCACCGGAGGTCACGCCATGAGCAATCCAGCAAAGCAAAGCCTCGGATTTCTCAAAGACATGATCAAAATCAGACAGTTTGAAGAGGCTTGTGCTGAGCTCTACTCCGCTGGACTCATTCGTGGCTTTCTTCACCTCTACATTGGAGAAGAGGCCGTTGCTGTTGGCGCTTTGCGCGCACTTCTTCCCCGAGATGTCGTTTTTGCCACCTATAGAGAGCACGCCCACGCACTGATCCGCGGCCTTCCTCCCAAAGATCTCATGGCCGAAATGTTCGGTAAGGTCACAGGAAGCTGCCGTGGTCGCGGTGGTTCGATGCACATCTTCGATAAGAGTCGAAACTTCGCGGGAGGTAACGCCATTGTGGCAGGGGCTTTGCCGATGGCCGTCGGAATGGCGATAGCTCTTAAGTATCAAGAATCGGGTGGTATCTCAGCCTGTTTTTTTGGAGAAGGTGCAATGGCTGAAGGAGAGTTTCATGAAGCCATGAATCTCGCAGCCATTTGGAATCTGCCTGTTCTCTTCGTTTGTGAGAATAACCGCTACGCCATGGGAACCGCGCTCAGCCGTTGGGAAGCGCAAACAGATCTCGTCAAACATGCCGAATCTTATGGAGTGGTTTCTCGATCAGCAGATGGAATGGACGTGATGGAAGTTCACCACGCTGCTAAAGAAGCGGTATGCTATGTTCGCGAAACCAAGAAACCCTTTTTTCTGGAATGCCAAACCTACCGTTTTCGCGCGCACTCCATGTTTGATGCTGAAAAGTACCGAGAAAAAGCAGAGGTTGAAAACTGGAAAAAACGCGATCCCATCACAACCTTTCAGGAACAGCTTTTGCAAGCTGGCGTGATTGTGCAGCACGATGTGGAAGCAATCACACAGTCTACTCGCAATGACTTGGATGAAGCTATCGCATTAGCTAAAAACGATCCACTCGAAAGCCGTGATGATCTGTGTCGGCATGTTTATAAAGAAGGAAGTGAGGCATGAAACAGAACCTGAGCTACAGAGAAGCCTTGTCTCTGGCACTGTCACGTGCCATCGCAGCCGACAACAGAGTCTTCATTATGGGTGAAGATGTAGGCGAGTATGGAGGAACCTATGCGGTCACCCAAGGGCTTCTCAAACAATTTGGTCCCGAACGGGTTCGCGACACCCCCCTTTCGGAGTCGGGATTTGTGGGTGCAGGAATAGGTGCAGCTCTGGGAGGTCTACGTCCTATTGTGGAGGTGATGACTGTGAACTTCAGTCTCCTTGCACTCGATCAAATCGTGAACAACGCTGCGACGCTATCGCACATGTCTGGGGGCCAGTTTCATGTTCCTTTGGTGATCCGCATGGCAACGGGAGCTGGTCGACAGCTTGCAGCCCAGCACTCTCACAGCTGGGAGGGCTGGTATGCCCACATTCCTGGTCTCAAGATTCTAACTCCATCCACACCCGAAGATGCCTACTGGGCGGTGATCGATGCACTGGAAGACCCGAACCCTGTTCTCATCTTTGAACATGCTCTTCTGTACGGAAACAAGCAAGAGTTTGATCCCGATCGTCGCCAAGCCCAGCCTTCAGAAAAAGCAACACTGCGACGAACAGGGAGTGATCTTTCCATTGTCACCTACGGCGGAAGTCTCGGCAAAGTTTTGGAGGCTGCAGAGCAACTGCAGGCCGACGGAATTTCTGCAGAGGTCGTCGATTTGCGCTGTCTGCGCCCCTTCGACGAGCAAAGTGTGATCGACTCTGTCTCGAAAACAAACAAACTGCTGGTGGTTGAAGAAGCGTGGAAATCCGGAAGTTTCTCAGCAGAAGTCTGCACCAGAGTGGCATCCAAAGCGTTTTACCATCTGGAAGCACCTCCTCAACGCCTTTGTGGAGTGGAAATTCCGATACCTTATGCAAAACATCAAGAAGAAGCTTCCATTCCCCAAACAGCAGATATTGTCAGCTTAGCCAAAGAGGTGCATGCCATATGAGCACATTCAGTATGCCATCCCTTGGGGCAGACATGGAGAAAGGAACCATTGTCGACTGGCACATCAAAGAAGGCGATCGAGTCAACCGTGGAGACATTGTTGCTGAGGTTGAAACACAAAAAGGTGTTATGGAAGTTGAAATCTGGCAGTCAGGGATGATTAAAAAGATTTGCATCCCTGTTGGCGAGGAAGTTCCTGTGGGAACACCACTGGCCATTCTTGAACAAGCGATCGAGCCAAGACCCGCTGATCAATCCAAAGTGGCAGCCACACCCCTTGCACGGCGCATGGCCAAAGAAGCTCAACTCAATTTGAGCCAAATCAAGGGAACAGGGCCTCACGGAGCGATTTGTCGTCAAGATGTGGAAACAGCTTTGGAAGCACGAAACACAACTGACCACGCCTTCCTTTCTCGAGATTCCATTCCAACGCCGAAGCCCCAAAACAGAGACTCGATGCGTCAGGCGATCGCACGCTCTATGGAGAGATCGAAAAAGGAGATTCCGCACTATGCCATCAAGATCGATGCGGACTTGTCAAAGCTCACAGACACCCTTGCTGAACTCAACCTGAGGCGTTTGGCAACCGACCGTATCTTGCCCATCTCAGCCCTTGTAAAAGCAGTGGCTCTGGCGGCCCGCAGAACACCCCAAGTTAATGGTTTTTGGAGAAATGGCGCTTTTAGACCTTCACAATCGGTTCATGTTGGACTTGCCATTAGCCTAAAGGGAGGGGGTCTGGTCGCGCCTGCGCTAATGCACGCAGGAGATAAACCAGTTGATGTCTTGATGAAAGAAATTCTGGATCTGGTTGCTCGCGCTCGACGAGGAAAACTGAAGATCTCCGAGATGTCCGAATCCACCATCACCCTAACAAACCTTGGAGATAAGGGCGCAGACGAAGTGACCGGTATCATCACTCCACCCCAGGTTTCGTTAGTGGGAGTTGGCAGGATCTCTCCCAAACCTTGGGCTTCGGGCAACCTTCTCGGCGTTCGACCAGTTGCCACTCTCACTCTTGTCGGAGATCACAGGGTTTCCGACGGGCATTTGGGAAGCTTATTTCTCAGAGACATGGAACACCTACTGGCCCATCCACACGAAAACGGGTTTCTCAACATCACATGAACAAGGAGAATCTGTATGCTTTCTGCAGAAATTGATCAGAAGGTGCTTCAGACAATTCATGACATTGCTCCGGAGTCAGCTGACCAAGATCTTGATAAAGACATTAATCTACAAGAGCAACTCGACCTCGACTCCATTGACCTCATTCACTATTTAGAACTGCTCCAAAAGGAGTTCCATGTGAAGATACCTGAGAGTGAAACTCAAACACTTTTAACTATCAACGGAGCGACTCGCTACATTTCCGAACACAAGCCTCATTGAGCTGTCAGCAGGCACCTCTTGATCTTCACTATGCTATGAAGTTTCAGATTCGTTTACAGCCCGCTTTGTTTCGCAAACACGAAGCAAAGTGGGCAAAAGAGGAGAAAGCGATGTCGTGGCACAAAGACCGGGTGTCTGTTGTTCTGCTCATTTGTTTTGTTTTTTTTCACCAACTCCTGTGCCACAAGAACGCTTGGTGTGCCAGCGGAAACACAGGAAGACTCCGAGTCTGCTACCTTTTCGCCCGATCAGGCTATTGAGCTTTTTGAGTACGGAGAAGACTCCATCAGGTTCAACGAAGAAGCCTACATTGAGAATTTTGTCATTCCAGAGTTGAACTTCAATCGGCTCAAACTGAAAGAAAATGCGGCTCTCTTGAGTGAACTGAAGTCAGGAAATAAGCTCGACCCCATAAGGTACTATTACCATATGGCCAGATCTTCGTGTTTCATTGCAGACACAATCCCATATGAACCATGGAATCAAGACTATCAAGACCTCTTTTTTGAAAGGAAATCAAAAGAACTTTCCTATCTAAGGCAGGAACTGCAGTTTGCGCAGGGAGCGAAAAAACAGATCTTCGACCAATCCCATAAGGAATTGAAAGGATCCACATGCTACTCGTTCTTTCCGCCAGCAACAGGCATCGGACTCGAGAGCATTGAGCGACTCGCAACGCCTTATCCACACTTTGTCGTTTTTTTTACTTGGAAACCCTTTGGATTTGAAGAAATCAGCCAAGTTTCTCCCTATCCAATTGGCCTTGTGGCACTGGTCGGCCGATTTTTGTACGCCGATGATATTTGGTACAGTCCAGGAAACTTTACGCTTCATGACCTCTTTCACGGCGAGTTCTTGGTCAACAGATCGGGGATATTTCAGAACTTCGGTGCGTACTCGAAAGAATACGAGCGATGGAGTCAAGGGGATCTGATAAGGAAAGGGGACTATCCGGTTCGCGGATACTCTTTTGCATTGCGGCCCACTAGCACGCGACTGGAACTGCTAAAGAGAAATAGAAAGTTCTTTGAAGAAGGGATCCAGAAATTTGTCAAAGACGAAGAATTTCAGCTCGATTCGGAGGAGTTGAAAATTTCAAATGATGAGCAGAAACAGATCATCAAATCGTTCTGGTTCATTGGCGCTCATGAAGACTTGCATGACAAGCCTTACACCTAAGAGACTGAGTTCGATGATATTTTTTCTGCGGGTGGAACTCCCTTGATCCGTTCGTTCGAAGTGGCGCTGGACTTCCAGCCAAAATTCTTTCGGTATAAAATGATCCTCAGTTCGCAGCTGCAAAAGAATGCTGGAAAAGTGATGGATAAATATGAAAAATATGAAGAGGAGGACGTCTTGTTTGCCCAGGAGAGCTTGAAGAAAATTGTGTCTCACATGAAGGAGAAGGTGCGCCAGTCTAACGGAGCGGAGAATTAATTTCTCAAGAGTTTTTGTACCTCAGAATCCTTCGACAAAGATCGTCATCCGCAATCACAAACCGACGTTCTGTTTCACCAGCGCACGCATTTCTCCTAGGGTTCGAATAGGACGACTATAGTGGTAAGCCTCAGCGTGATTGAGCTTCCCTTGAGGCAAGGCACCATCTTTCTTTACCGCACTGAGAAAACGAATCAGCGCTGTGGCCTCTTTCAATTCACAAACCGAGAGATATTCAAAGTAGTCTCTTCCTTCATAGGGCACCTTTTCAACCCAATAAATGGGCCCTGCGTCAATCTCCCGCTCCATGAGGTGAATGGAAAAGCCGAGGTCATCTCCACGTGCAAGTGCATGAAGATCGCAAAGCAAACCCCGTTGGAGGGGTAAGATTCCATGATGTAGATTGATGCAGCCAAGTCTCGGTGCGCTCAACAGAGGCTCTTTGTAGATGGCCATGGTTCTTGCGTTCACAATCAAATCA
>JANQPW010000571.1 GCA_028285285.1 Silvanigrellales bacterium | reverse complement strand
CGGGGTACAACGTGTGTGCCGACCTGCTCAAAAGGGGTGGCGCCTACTCTGTGGAAGAGGGGCAGAAGATCCTCGAAACCATTGAGGCGGAGATCCATGAATCGAAGAACCGGGCTCGCTATGCCATGAATTCAACATTGATTTCTCTTGGAATTTATATGCCCGAACTGCGACCGGAGGTGTTGAAAGCGGCCAAGCGTGTGGGCAAGGTTCATGTGGAGTTCAGCAAAGAGGTGAGTTGCAAAGTTCCCGATGCTGTTCCCTATATCAAAGAGGCCGTGGAACGCCTGAAAAAGAAGAAAAAGGTTTCATAGATTTCGAACAAATGGGGAGTGAAGATGCTCAGTCGAAACAGCTTTGTGTGTTTGCTTATTTCTGCATTGGCCCTGGTGTCTTGTCTGCCAAAGAACAGCACATCGACTGAGATCAAAGGTGCCATCTCCAAGAAAGAAAACAAACTGCTTCCGTGGCAGTCAGACGTGTATGAAGTCTTGGACTTAGCCAGCTCGTGGAATCTTCATGACTCCAAGTAGTGGGATTGTCATGCTTTTTGAGTGAGGAAAGAAAACTGGTCTCCTCAATTGGCACTGAAGATCTCCAAGTCATCTGCGCATTCTCCAAAAAGTGAACAGCCCTGACCAAAACCAATTCAGGGGGCCAGTTCTTGCGCTTCACCACCCTTGAGCTTTCAAATGGACGAATTTTGAAAGTTCCTCCGCAGCGAATTCGTATTCTTTCAAGTCTTTTCTTGAAAGAATGAATTGTGGTGGATTGGATCGGGGTATATGCCCCCAGAATTGTTCCTTCCACTTTTCTTCCGAGAAAAGCTTCGCTTCAGATATTTTCTTGATGCGAAACTTTTCGTGGTATTCGTCGGCCAAGTATGCCCAAAACAGTTTGGCTTGTTTATCAGGATAAGTGATGGGACCTGCACGAAGATCAAAATCAGCAATGATTTTTTCAGTAAAAAAAACAGAACCTTTGACGAGTCTGGTCGCAGTTTTTTCTGGAATTGCTTGGGGGTCCTGCATAAAACCTGATTCTTCCTTGTATCTTTCCCAACCGTTTCCTCCATAGAGGGTGCGGTTGACGTGAGTGAAATCATGCCTCAAAAAGTTCAATGGACCCTCATATGTGCCATCGGCAATTTTAAGGTCTGTTTGAATCTCAACAACGAACAATGGAACAGCAGCTAGTCTCGAAATGTCTTCGGTCGAGGTGTCTCTATTCCAAAGCATCAAAAAAGAACCGTCCATTCGCCCTCTCGCGCTCATGATTGTTTGAATCATTTGCATGTCTGGGGCGATATTGGTTTCGCTAGGAATTTTCTCGGCAAAGCCAGATGCTGCATAGAGGGCCTTGCAAATCAGTTCAATGGCTTGGTTGTAGGTCACCTTTTCTAGGTTCGTCTTCCACTCGTCACGCCATCCTGTGTCTGACTCTAGCCAGTCTATGTGTTCAACAAGTCGTTTCTTTCCATCATGACTCCATTCAGATCGGATCCCGGATGCGTACAGTTTTGAAGAGCCAGAGATTTCTTGGTGTGACAAGAGCCAAGGCGAATCCCTTTTGGTTTTTGCCTTCAGGTCGCGGAGAAGCTGATTGAGGATAAAACGAAACTCAGGGTAGGGAAAATCCCACGCGTTGCCTCCAGCTTGAACGGCCTTTTGACTCCGAGCGAGGAGTGAAAGGTAGTAGCCCTTCGGGTCTGAAAGGATGTCTTCTTGCCTGAGTGAAGCAAGATCTTGAGATGCAAACTTGCTTGCAGACCCAACTGAGCTGTTTTTATCGTGAGTTGATTTGCATCCGCTCCCAACCAAAAAGAAGCAGATGGAAAGCAACAGATACTGGGCCAAGACAAGAGGGAGGCTAGTCTGAGGAATGAGAGGCAACCCTGGATTGGAAGTGTGCATTGCTCATGTGTCCTTTCTTGTGTTCAATAGGTGTCCTGAAATTCACTTGATGGTCCTGTGGTCGCACAGTCGGGAACTGCAGCGCGGATGCTGCGGTATTGTATCTTCTCAGTGGAGTTTCCGGAAGATGCGTTGTTGAAGACCCGAAGAAGCATGGAATTCTGCTTCAGTTGAGGCCAGCACCAGGGAAGTGAAAAGTGTCAAGAAGCTTGATAAAAACAAAAAAAGGGAAGCCAGAATCGGTCTCCGCTGCGCAAGAACCTCTCGATGCCGACTGTCTGGAAGCGCTGATTGCGGTTTCTACGCGTAAGAAAGTCAAACGCAGTTTTGGCAGTCCTCGAGCGTTGGACTCAGTTTTGTTGATGCTTCGCTGTTCAGGCTGGCCTCCGTACAGCCAGATGACACGAAAAAACTTATGGAAATATTCTGGAAGGACGGAGGAAACTCCCTGATAGAGAGACTCTATTGAGGGAGCAGGTCTTTGGCAATGGTGTTCATCCAGTTCAGTGCGATGGTCTTTGCGTCATCGTCGTTGACTTTTAAGGAATCGTGGGCGAATGGCTGCGAGGAAAAGACGCTTTGTTCTTGAAAACCTTCAAGAATGTGCTGCATGTGGAAAGCCCAAAACTCCAGTTGCCGCACACGATTCGCATAGCGTTCGTCTAAAAAACTGAAGTCTGCCAAGAAGATTTCGTGATTCGCAAAAAACCAGAGCTGGTGAAACCAGCCGACGAGCATCTTTTTGTTGGGTTCATTGGCTTCAAGTTGAGTGCTGCGATCATCCGAGACAAAAACTCCCTCAGAAGCATTTTCTAGCCTTTCAAAAAAGCGGGTTTGAAATTTCTGATGGTAGTCTTCGCGGAAAGCGATGCGATCGGAAATGGAATGATGCTGACCGAACAGGGCAATCTTATCGTGAATGAGTCTCGGTATTTGTGCCAAGGCACCCAGAAGGTCTCCCATCTCATTGTAT
>JANQPW010000777.1 GCA_028285285.1 Silvanigrellales bacterium | reverse complement strand
CCCAGCGCTGATCCGCAGGCACCTCTAACCCCGATGTGTTCTCAGTCGTCAGCAGTGCTCAACTCAATACCCACAAAGAAAGCCCCCTGAGAATCTCCACAGATGACCAGCTTGCCCACGTCAGGAACAGGGATATCCCCAGAGCAGAGCTGACCCCCATTGTCGGTCACACTCTTCTTGAATGCCTCCATTTCCTCAACAGCAAAATAGGTTGACCAGGTCACGGGCATCTGCTCGTTGGGGGGAATCATCATGACTCCACCGTTGGAACGATCTCCATTCATGATACTCAAATAAGGGTTCTCGGCATTCTGATCGCCCTTGATGTTCCAGCCAAAAAGATCTTGGTAAAAGGGAACTGACTTTTCAAAGTCTCGAGTGTTCAGCTCATTCCAGCAAAAGCTGCCGGGAACATTCACGAGCGTAGCACCAATGTGATCCAAGGGTTGCCAAATACTGAGCTGTGCTCCTTCGCGATCTTGAATCATGGCCATGTGCCCTGCCTCCATCACTTTCATAGGCGGAAGGGTGATTTTGCCACCGAGTTTTTCCGCCTGAGTACACACGCTTTGCACATCTTCAACAGTGACATAGTTGTTCCAATAGCTTGGAACGCCAGCAGCCTTCATGTCGTTGGACATCTGCCCCATGCCGGCCACATTTTCGAGTTTCCCATTGTGCTCTTTGAAAAACTGCCAGTAGGGCGGCCCCCCCTGGGTGTCTTGTTTCTCGCACTTCCACCCAAAAACGGCGGAATAAAATGCCTCAGCCTTGGCTGCGTCGCCCGCCATGAGGTCCACAAATGAAAAGAGCCCGGGTTTGTGCTGCGTTCGTGTTCCCACTTCTCTCACTCCTTGTCGATCTTTGAACATTGACTGAATGGAGGATTTATATCTGATTCCCAGCGCTCATTCCACAGTGCTTCGTGACGAAGATTCTTTCACATCCGAAGGAGATTCATTGAACTCACGCAAGAAGGCTTGTGAAAAAGATGACGGGTTGGCAAAAAGAGCATGATGTGACACCTCCAACACAGAATACTGCCCTGTGAGCAAGAGCAGACGCGCCTCTTGCAGACGCCTTCGCCACACGTGCTTCATAGGGGTTGTGCTCAACTCGCTTCGAAAATGGCGCAGAAGCGACGACTCGCTCAGGGCAGACGCCTTGGCAATTTGACTGGTGGAAAGTGGGATCTGAAGGTTTTCCTCTATGAAGTCAAGAGCTCTTTGGAACGACGGAGACAAGTGGTTCCGTGCCACTCCAGAATGGGGAGCCAGATCTGGAGCACCCCTGCGATCTACTTGTTTTTTGTGAGCGTAGAAGAGCTCTTTCAGAAGCTCGATCTCGCAAAACTGAGCTGAAAGAGAGTCATCTTTCCGACCAACCGTTCTTTCAAAAATGTAGCGGTGCAAAACCTCTTCGATCCACACACTCTTTTCTAAGGGAACTCCACAAACAAGGGTCTTGTTGAGTTGCTCAAAGCTGACATTAAACTCT
Organism: Silvanigrellales bacterium; assembly: GCA_028285285.1. Classification (GTDB taxonomy): domain Bacteria; phylum Bdellovibrionota_B; class Oligoflexia; order Silvanigrellales; family Silvanigrellaceae; genus JANQPW01. The sequence goes on along the minus strand of JANQPW010000777.1, from coordinate 1,327 downwards.
GAAGACACCCGCTCCAGCGTTTTGTCGCGGAACTGCACGCACACAACTTTGAGAAGAAAACTCCGAGACTCCACGGCAAGATCAGCTTGCGGCCGCGTGCTTTTCCCCCACTGATGAGCCACCCAATGGGAAGCAGTGGCATTCTGTGGTTGGCCTTGACCTCGGCTCACCTGAGCCCGACCGGCTTCCAGAAAAGTCACAAAGCCAAGGCTTGTGCTCCCCACCTCGGCAGCCGGGAAAAGCCTTGTCTCACCATACCGCACGAAGCTGAGCGAAAAGTGCGCACCCTCGCCCTCTCCAGAGAACTCTTTCCAATAGGAACACCCAAAACCGGGAAGCTGAAAGGGCTCATTCTGTTGCACTGCTGCTCTCTCGCGTCAATTCACAGCTCCTCGAAGAGAGGTCGCGTGTCGAGGCGTTCATCAAGCATACACTGCACACCTGTGAAGGCATCGTCTGGTTCAAGCGTCCAAGAATCGTCACCCCACTCCTCTTTCAGTCGCCGCAGAATCTCAAAAAAGGAGTGGTTGCGGTTGGAATCGACCTGATAAAGGCCCGGCTCGGAGTCACGCAAATTCCAGAGCACCCGAGCCGTTTCTTCCAGGCGGGAGCAGGCGGGAAACCATTGCGAGCTGGCGCGCACCACTCCTTGGTTCTGCTGGATCTGCTCAGCCACGAAACGCCGCATGGTGTTCGCCGTGGGGTCTGAACCAATCTGCCAACCAATTCGCGCCACCACCGTGCTTCCCCTAGTGGAAAGAACCCCTTCTTCAGCTCGGCGCTTTTCCGCGCCATAGCCATCAACCGCTTTGGGGACCGACTCTGGAGAGAAGGGGCCTTCCTGGGAGTCGTCAAACACCATAACAGAGCTGGTGTGCACCAAGCGAAACCCCTGCTCACGGCTGAGCTCATTGAGAAAAAGGGGAAGCCTCTCATTGATGACCACAGATTCCGTCTCTTCTTCCCAAGGTGCTGGCAACTGGCCCGTGCTTTCCGAGGCCACGGCCAAATTGAACACAAGATCCGGAGAGAGAGCCGAAAGACGATCTCGCACCAATGGAAAGTCAGTGAGGGGGTTTTCTCTGCGATTCCACACGAGGATCTCCACCTCTTCCGCCTGGCTTCGGATGTGCTGCTGCAAGGCTCGACCTAAGGTTCCACCTCCACCCAAAATCACCACCCTTGCCACAATCACTCTCCTTTTTGAATGCGCCACAGTGACAAGCTCTTGCCCTCAGGAAAAAGAGGGATCGAGCCCTCACGCACCACTAACTCAGGAGACTCCCCCACAGCAAGCAAATTGACAAGCGTGGCTCCTTCTTCGAAG
>JANQPW010000774.1 GCA_028285285.1 Silvanigrellales bacterium | reverse complement strand
CACAAGCCCAGCCACTGGCTTGGAGCCAGCAGCAAAGTGACGAGCAGACATTGAGTGTGCTCCAATTGCCCCCTCGTTCCACAACCCAAGTGCGGCTTCCTCTCTTTTCAGGCGCCTTAAACAGTGAGTCACCTTCATGAAAACAGTCTTCACAGCAGTCTTCGCCATTTTTTTGTTCACAGCCGCCATGGTGTGGACCGGGTATCAAACAGGAGATCCCGACTCTCAGTTCTACGTGTTTTTAACGCGGCAGCAGAGCTTGCGTGAGCTGAGCGAACTCATGGCACCCTACTGGCTGGGAGAGCAGGGCATTCGCCCTGACGCCTACGTGAAAGACCACCTCATTGGTCAAGTGGCCCTCGGTGTTTCTTTTGCAAAACTGGGCATCCCTCCCACAGCTTCCCTTTATGTGGCTTGTTTTATTTGCGTGCTGCTGAGCTTTCTTCTGATCCACCGCCTGCTTTTGCGGTTTGTTTCAGCGCCAGAGGCCCTGCTGGGCACCCTTCTGACCTTGATCTTTCCCATTTCATTTCTTTACCGAATCCGCGCCAACCACGAGCAACCCCTCTTCTTGCTCTGCCTTGCTGCCATTTGGGCCGGCCTCAGCCTCAAAACCAATCACATGCGCGCCCTTGTGGTGTCAGCCCTCACTGTCTGCCTTTTCCTCATCAAAGGTTTTGTGTTTGTGGTGGTGCCTTACCTCTTTGTGATCGCCCTCTTTCTGAGCGGCCAACTCGGCTTCAAGCGTTGGCTTGGGGTGTCTTTTCTTTGTGGGGTGAGTGCCCTAGCCAGCACCGGACTAGTGGGCCTTGCCTATGAAGAACTGTTTCGTCGCATCACAGGCGAAGTCTTCTTTTCAGAGTATTTTCGCATTCAGTTGGTGGAGCGTTCCATTCAAGACACTCTTGGAGAGGCCCCCTATTTGTTTCGACGCTTCTATGCCTGGGGTTACTATTTCGTGCAGGCCCTTTGGTATGGGGTTCCAGTAACACTCCCTGTGCTTTGGATCGCTTGGAAAGCTTGGACATCACGTAAGAGCTCACGCGACAGCACAGCGGAAGCCAACCCTCCACACGGCGCTGAAAGCAAACTCCAAAGGTTGCGACACGCGACACAACATGGTCTCCGGTCGCTGTGGAATGCAGAAACCCTCTTCCCCCAGTGGTCTTCTCAAAAACGGGGAGCCGTGGTGTTTCTCACTTGTGGCCTGGCCTATGTGTTTGCCCTGAGTTTGTCAGATCGGGTCTCGGGAAGGTACGTCTTTCCGGCTTTTTACTTCTTGCCCCTCGGCCTGTTTCTTCTTTGCGCCCCGCAGTTCCTCCGCAGGCTTCCCACAAAGGCAAGAGCATTTTTCAGTTCCACAGAGCAGCCGAGCCAAGCGCGGCAAGTCATTGTGCTTGCTCTCCTTGTTCTCACCCTGCTGCACGTGTTCACCACAAACAAAACGAGGCTCATTCCGCTACCGGAAGAGCTTCCCTTCGAACCATTGCCAACGGAATCGGATTGAGCAGGACAAGGCTCGGCTTTCAGTTACTTGTTTAGAAACTTGGTGCTTTGTGTGCTTTTGTAGGAAGCATAGGCGGCAACTCCCAGACAAACTCCAATCGTTGTGACAACGCCCCACTGAGTGAGGGCCTCCCAATTTGCCTGCTCTTCTTCAAGCTTCAAATTGAAATCTTTGAGAACGGCTAGACCTGCTGCCCAAGTTTCGTGAAGATCCTCTTCACGAATGCCGTCAACGAACACAGCTGAGTCCTCCAAAATGTCTTTGCCGCCTTTCTGCAAAGATTCCTGGCTGTACTGGAAACCCTTCAGCTGGCCGAAATTGTCCACATGTGCCGAAACATCTCCGAGCGGTTTCACGAAGAGATTGAAGTCAACAGACACTCCTGTTCCCACCATCGTCAAGGTTCCTGCTGCCAACAGGGTGTCCCTTTGACTTCCCTTTGCAATGCTCAGGGAGTCCTCGTAATCCAACTGAATGTGGTATTTGAAAGTGTAGGTTTTGCCATTGATGGTCACGGTCTCGTTCAAACCACTGGCTTGAGAGCGCAACAGCGCTCCAGACACATTTTCCGGAAGGTTGGGAATGTTGGCAGCATTTTTAACTTGTTGCGCTTGTTTCTGAAGTTCGCCCGTTTTCGCAACATAGTCACTGATATCCAAGTTGTTCAAATAAAGTCCAGCACCTCCAATCAACATCAAGACAGTACCCCAGACTCCAATATGCACGGCGCCTTCATTGGAAGAACCGACTGCCTCCACCTGAGAATGGTTCACCTTCGGCGAAGCAGAATTGGTGCACGAAACAGACAGAGTCATCACAGAAGCAGACAAAGCAACAGCAAGAATTTTTGTTTTCATGGAGAGGTCTCCCAAGAGCTTTCAACAGTGAATGAATAGGCCCCTGGACGCAAGAACCAAGCCAACGAGAAACCTCAGGAAAAGCAAAAGGAGATCAACACACTGCGGCTCGCCGCAGCTGTTCCCCAGCCCCAGAAATGTCTACTTTTTGATTGAGGAAGCACCCAGCTTGAGCGCAGAGTTCAAGCTAAAAAGGAGCTACTGGGAATCACTTCAGCTTGAACTCGGCAGACTTGGAAGAGAGCCGAGCGGAAGACTGCCCCTTAGATGTCAGGCCCACAGCATCAACGCGAGACAAACCAGGAAACAGTTGAAACAGTTTGACCGAAACCGATTTCACCATCTCTGGCTTTTTGCAAGAGAGCTGGTAAGTCACCTCAAAATCGGCATGTTCTTCGTGATCATGAGAGTGATCCTCCTCTTCGTGATGACCTTCTTGAGACAACAGCTTTGAAGAGATCTTGGCCTCCGACTGCGTTGCACACCCCGCTTCAGCGTTCACCACAAACACGCCCGAGGGTTTTTGGAACAACTTCACCGCTTTTGCTATCGCATCACGCTGCTTCTTGTTTCGAGGCTGGTGTTCAAAGCCCACCACGCTTTCGGCTGGAATTTCGAGCTCGACCTGCAAGGTCTGGCCTTCCAGAGCGACTGAAAACTTTCCACGGCCGTGCTGATGCCCCTTGTGGCCTTTGTGTTTCTTACCTTTCTCATTTTCATGAGCATGATGGTCATGCTTCTTGGCTTTTTTGTCACTCTTGTTCTTCTCACCCTTCTTCTTTTCATGGTCATGATGGTGATCGTCATGACCTTTGGTGTTGCTCGCAAAGCCAACATCTGTCCAACCCCAAGCCACCCCGGCCAGAAGCCCAAGAGACAGAACCCGAAAAAATGCTCTCATGAACACAACTCCTCTGCAGACGTTCAGTTGGGTACCTTCCCACAATTTCCAACGAAGAAGCAAGGCATAGACCGACAAGACACGGGAAGTTCAACACGCCGCAGCGGGATGGCCCCCCGCGTGCGCGCGCACCACGAGCTCGCAGTCTTTAAGAAAGTCTCTCAAATCGGCAGAGACCACACTCCTAACCTGGGGATCCGTCCCCAAAATGGAAAAATGATCGCAACCATCCACCAGGCGCAGGCTGGCTCGGTTGATCTTCGCCTGCATAGCCAGCACAAACTCTTGCGCCTGAGTCACCAAAAAGCCATCACTGGAAGGGTGCAGCAAACGAACAGGGAAAGGCAGAGACTTCTTTGCGCAATGCAGCGGAGACAAGGCATGGCGCTCCTGGAGGCTTCGGGGCATGCAATCGGGCAACCCAAAGTGCCTTTCAAAAAAACCACACCGTTTTGCGAAATCATGGAGATCATAAACCCCGCTCAATGAATAAACCCCTCGAATGAGCCCCAGCAAACTGTTTGTGGGTTCAGAAAGAGCCAGCAAACTCTGGATGGCTAAGTGAGCCCCACAGGAATGGCCCACCAAGACCACACCGGTCTCACGACACCCAAAGCGATCTTCTCGCTGCAAAGTGTCGAGCAGCAAATGCACGTCTTTCAGCTGGTCGGCCATGGTCACCGCACGGCGCCGTGAACAGAGAGCGTAGTTCACATTGAGACAGACCAGCTCCGGAATGTCTTCCACAAGTCCAGCTAAAAAGCGTTCATGAACACCATCGGGATCGTTTTTGTCGGAGGCCACCCACAACCCCCCATGAAGAAAAACCACCAAAGGCCAGCGCTGAGGGCCAGCAGCAGCCTCTGGGGACGCAGCGACCACATCATAAAAGCGATGGCACGCTGAAGAAGCCGCAGGGGCATAGCTTTGTGTTCCCAGCGCTCTCGTTTGAGGAGTGAGGCGATCGCCAGAACTTTGACTCTGAGCACGAGAAAGGAGGGAGTGGTAGGCCCTCTCGAAGGTGGAGCGACCGCGGTGAAAGTCAAACAAACTGAGGAACAGACTCAATGCACTCATTCAGCCCCCTTGTCGCTGATTTGGCCCACCCATGCCTCATTGTGCCTCTCTTATGCCACTCTGACTTCGCCAACACGATTGTCTGGCCAGCCCCCGCACGTGGCTTGGCGTCCATCACCCGGCAACACCCCTAAAGTGTACCAGTCTTCAGAAAAAGTGCGAAGTCCAGCTTCAATCACAGCCCACCAGAGCCACTCCAAAAACAAATTGATCGGGGCCGTGGAAAGGACCATTATCCTCCCTAGAGGAGGACCTGAAATGACACAGAGACTTTTAAAATCAACCAAGGCGGCGCTTGTGGCCGGCAGTCTTGCCCTTCCACTCGCACTTCCCTTGCACGCACCCGCCAACCCCCACGGAGATGCCCAGCGAGAGGCTCTCTACTACACCAACCAAGCCCGCCACCAGCACGGGCTTGGGGGCTTAAGCCCCTCAGCTGGACTCGAACCCGTTGAGTGGGGTCAACCTTGGGGAGCCCTGCAACAGGCAGCGCACAACCATGCCAAAGACATGGCTAACCGCAACTACTTCAGTCATTTGAGCCCCGAAGGCCTCGGGCCTGGTGAAAGGCTGTCCAACGAGGGCTACCGGGGTGCCTGGGCCGAAAACATTTTTTGCGGCTCGGGATCGGCGGGAGCCGCTCTGAAAGCTTGGATGGAAAGCGACGGGCACCGCGCGAATATTCTCCGGCCAAACTTTTCCAGCGTGGGAATCGCCCACTACTACAATGCCTCATCGTCTTGCCAGCACTATTGGGTGATGATTCTGGGCAATGAGTGAGCAAGCTAAATGCGCACACCCAGACTCAGCCCTAAGGCTGAAAGTTGGGGTACCCCCGGAGTTTGAGAGTTTTCG
>JANQPW010000740.1 GCA_028285285.1 Silvanigrellales bacterium | reverse complement strand
AGTTTCGAGGCGATGATGTTTTCCGAGGACTTCTTCTGGAGCTTGGAAAGCTCACCATTCAATCTTCACACCGGTACATTTTGCAAAGCTGCGCTGCGAGCCTTTTTCCCATTTACGAAAGGTTCGGCTTCAAAAGAGCAGGAGAGTTCAAAACTGGAAACGATAGCTGGATACTCACCACACTTGATGTTGAAGCCAGCATGCGCGGCAAAGACGGAACTCTTGTGGGCTGGACATTGGCTGCCAGTGATCTTGCCGAAGCGCTGGAGCAGCATGGTGCCTACCAACCCACTTCACTCGACACCGTGAGAACCAAGGTTCTTAACCTCAGCAAACCCATCGTGCTCTCGAAGTACAAAAAAATCCGCAAGCGACAAGCACGCTCTACTGCAAGACGAGCCGAAGACGAACAAAAGAAATCGAGCTAATACACAATTATTTGCGTATCAAAATTTCGATATTGATCATCAATTTCATAGGATGCATGTTGAGAACGAACAAGGACACAAAAAAGCACACAGCCCCAATGATGGCTGACAACGAGCCCAAACACTCTCCGGGCCCCATTTCTTCCCCCAATGTAAAGAAGGGGGAAGCACTCTGAAAGGAAAGCACCATGAAACCAACATCACATAAGCCGGCCACTATCTCGCAGGCACTTCTTGAAGTTCTCACGAACGAAACAGCAAGCCAAGACTTGCTGCATGACTTCTTAGAGTCGCTGTGGGAGCGACTCACTCACCCACCACGTTGGGCGGCCTGCGCGCTTGTTCTTGTGCCCGCAACCGTTTCCTGCGGTAGCGACCCCAACGCCGGAGGGGCCGAGCCCTTGCGCCCAAGCGCGCTTCAAGCTGTGCTTGCCGACGGAAGGGAAATCGTTCTATCGCCTGCCCCGAAAACTAAGGAAGAGGAATCGGGATCGGATCAAAAGGATTATCGCAGTAAAACGGATCATCATAAATCACCTGTGTCGGCTTCCAATAATGAGACACCAACACGTTAAACTCACCAGACTCAAGAGTTTGATCACTTTCATCATCCACAACTGCATAACGTATCGTGTTCTGAATTTCGTTGCTCAAAGGGCTCCAAACTGAAAAAGTTCTGCGACGGTGACTTTGACCCCATGCCAGGTCGATTTTATCGGAACGACCGCGACGGTCATAATCACGCTCCGAAAAAGGGAGATCCTCAAAGTAAGGGGAAATGTTCTCCAACCTTACCCAGAGATCGTCTGCAGCTGGGGTTTCGGCAACAAAATAAACACGCTTGCGGCTTTCCAGGGTCTCGACAAAACCTAAACCTTCACCGGGTCTGCAGCGGTACTCTATGCGCTGGGAAAAGAGCTCGATTTCGTCAACTCTATCTCCATCTTTTGTGACAAATCCCACAACTCCATCGGCCTGAGCACTCTGCATGTTCCCAAACCACAGCCCTGCCGCAACGAATGTGGAGGTCATGAATATTCGCGGATGCCATTTCATAGTTCTCTCCTTTCTCTCTGTTGCTAGAAACAGAATAGTAGAGAGACTAAGCAAACAACAGAAAAATTCTACTGCAAGGAAACGATTGAGCGACACATTGGTAACAGCTTCGGCAACAATGTGAGAGGCGATCTTAAAAATCAGCGGTCTTTTTACTCAGCCAAAATTGCCCTATGGTAGGAACAAGAGAGGTCGGGATCTGCAAGAATCTTATGTGCATCGCGAATGCAGATACCCTCATCAAACTCAGAGGTCTGCATTTGGGTCACCGAGCGTACTCTTTCCAAGGCCGACTTTTTCAATCCCGAGTCGCCTTCATCGTCTGCATAGCAATACTCTGCCAATCCGGTCATGAGCGTTGAACAGGGAGCTAGTTCAAAATGTTCCGCAGCCTCCCTATGGAACTTCACAGACTCTTCGAGATCGCCTCGAATACCAAAAGTAAGGCTCACCATCATTGAATCGGGGACAAGCCTTCGGAACATTCCCAAAGCATGCCGCACATTTGCTCTCAAGCTGCCCTTTGTTCCAAAATCGTAATCAACTTCAGACTTATAAACGGCGAGAAAGTGCTCCTGCATGTCCTTTCCAAACTTGAGAGAGGCAACAATACCATCGATCGTTGCCAGCCCCCCATACGTGGCCGCCATAACGTATCTACACAAAGGGTTTTTTTCATCCAACTCCAAGCAGCGCTTCGAGTGTTTCTCTGCTCTTTTCAAAAGACGACGAGATTTTGGGAAGTCTTCTTTTTTTGCCTTAAAGGCCATGGAGTAACTGATGGCAAGATGAGCCATCATCCATTGGCCATCCTTCCACTTCGGGTTTTCGTTCAACACAGATTCCAAGGCTCCCAGAGCCCCGTCATAATGCCCAGCAGAATCACGCTGCTGGAGAACGGCCATGTTCTTCTGATACTTTTGGAACGCCTCGGAGTTTGCCTTCAAGGGTCCAAGATCCGGCTTATAGGCCTTTCCACCAGCTGCTGCTGAGTTTTTCAGCGGCCAGAGCACCAAAAGTGTCAGTAACATTGCGTATTTGAGTTTCCCCGACATCTTTTCCTCCTCAGACCCACCTGTTATCGGCAGCGCTTGCAGAGAAGGTGAGGCAAAAGCCTGTGGGGAACGAGAAATTCACATATGTTTAAGAAACGCCTCAAGAGAAGCTAAGGAGTTGCAAACATGCAGGAAATACTGTCGAGTGGAGTCTCGAGGAGAACAAGACACTCCTGCTGGCACCCAACCTGAGTCGTGGTTTGCGAGCGCTCGCTCCGAGAGCCCTCAAACTCGGTTACCGTTGTGCACAGCTTTTGGCCGACAGGATCTATTGCGGGCCCAAAATCCACACTCACATAAGGGGGATCACCCTTGAACGAACACACCAGACCCAACACTCCTTCAGCAATTTTTGACTCGCACAGGAGCACACATTCATCGATTCCGGGCAGCGTTTCTATAAACCGGGAG
>JANQPW010000738.1 GCA_028285285.1 Silvanigrellales bacterium | reverse complement strand
TTCCCGTCTCCTTTCTTCATGCCCGCACTCAGATCCTAAATGCGTCTCTTCAAAGTGATGAGGCGTTGGCACCGTTCAACTCTGCCTCAACCACTGTTTTTGTTGCACATGGAAAGACGACTGTGCTGCATGTTGCCGTTGGTCCCGATTGGAGTCTGCGGAGCCTGCGTCACAAACTCAAGTTTTGGCCAAATCTCGACCTCCTGTCTTACTACATCCTCAGAGAGCGTTGGGACGAGCAAGGACGCACCTCTGAAATGTCATTGATTGAGTTCCCTTCTGACAAACTCTTTGGCGAACAGCTTCCCAACTTTCATGGCATTGTGGCGCAAAACTTTTACTTCGATCACTACCTTCAGCAACGTGACGCTTTGAACCTCGTGAATTATGTGCGTCAGGGGGGGCGCATGTACCTCCACCCAGGCCCGCTGAGTTTCCTGAGCGACAACCCGGCCATCCAGGAACTGTCTCCGTGTCAGAACAAGCCCCGTTTCAACACAGAGGCGCCTGCGCAGCGCTGGCAGCCCGCAGGCCAATCGGGCGTGGAGCTGCCCACCGAATTGGCCGAGTCTCTCACCGACCTCACAAGCTCTCTCCATTTTGAGGGCTGTGAGCCGAAGCCCGGAGTTTTTGTGCTCGCTGAACTGGAAGACGGCACACCCATTCTCCTAGCCTCAAACCTGCAAAAGGGTCTTGTGGTCACGTCGCTGGCGGCCGATTGGCACACCTACTCCGATGCCAGCTCGTTCTCCTCATCGGCCGCTCTGCTCCGTGGCAACTTGCGCTCAGCCGCACGCGATCGCCTTTCCCACTGGTTGATCGAGTTCTTGCAGCGCAGGCAAGACAGTGGTTTGCGACCTCCCGATCTTGCGGGGCCCCGAATTTTTGCAGAGGACACATTCCTCAGCATCCGATCCCGCGGCGCCACCACGGCCGGGCAGATCATTCAGCTCGCCGACAAAGGCGGCTCAGCGCTCTCAGCTCGAACGGTTCGCTTGCCTTTTCTAAAAAGGCAAGGCCTGAGGCTCGAGAAGCCCCTTTCTGATCTGATTGCAATGGATCCGTCCGGCTCTCGGTTTACTTCCCTCCAGCTTTCAGTGAGCACAGACGACCCAGAGATTCAGGCTGTCACACGGGGGGGAGACTGGCCGCTTCACAGCCGAGAGCAGGCGAGTGAACCTGAAAACCCGCAACTATTGGAAGGGATCTCCCGTTTGACCGCAGCCGATCCCAACACCGAAAATGACCCCGAACAGCAGGCCTCCCTTGAACAACGCCCCCTGCTTGAGGCACATCCCTACCTCGTGGCCCTGGCGCTGCTGCTGCTCGCCCTCGACACAGCCATTT
>JANQPW010000725.1 GCA_028285285.1 Silvanigrellales bacterium | reverse complement strand
GTGCAGAGGGAACCTTCGCCAAACCCCACACGTCACTTGCAAGAAGGAAGAAGTGAAAGGCGTTTCAGTTCCCTTCAGCAAGAGCTCGACTCAGCGCGCATCCATTTACTGAGCCTGAAAACCGAAGTTGACAACCTTCGCAACGAACTCCGCAGCCAAAACCAGCACCAGATCCAGCTCCTTCGCTCTTTGCAAGTGAATCTCTCTCAGCTCCAGCGCCATGGGACTGATCGTGCGCCGGAGAGGAAACAACCCCCAGCTCCCCCTGCAGCAAGTGAAAAACGTCCTGTTGCTCCCAAACGTCGACCACACGAAGGTGGAGATCCCTGCCACAGATGGTCTCCAAAAAGATGCTTCTCCCGACGCCAACCCCAATGACTCGTTAAGGACGAACCATGACTCGACTTTTCAGTGTGTTCTGCGTGCTTCCTCTGTTGATCGCAAGCTGCCAAAGCCGTGACAACAACGATACACAACCTCAAAACTTCGTCTTGCGAAAGTTGAACGAAGGTCCGCTCAAAGATGCTTTTGAACCGGTCGCAAAAACTTTGCAAACCGACAGCCTCGTCAGAGTTGATGCCGATCAGTATTTCCATCACCTCCTTCAGCTCGTCACCCAGCAAAACGCTCGCAGCCTTCCTGAGGAGGTGCTGACAAAGCAGTTTGACCGGTTGAAAGACATTCTCTATGGCCACCAACTCGGTGGGTACAAGAAGAGTGCAGGGCATTTGCTGAAGTCTTTTCTTCACAGCTTCTTGAAACGGGTGAACAGCGCCGATTTTTCTAAATTGGCAGCCACAACGAAACTCTCTTTGGCACGCTTTGTGACACAGGGCTTCAAAACGGCTCAGGTTGAAGTTGCCGGCCATTTCAGCAAAACCCTGTTTACTTACCTTTCAGCTCCTGGTGCCGACGGGCTCCACTATTTCCTCTCCCAACGCGAGTTGGAAAAAGGCACCTTCTTCAAAATAACGAATGGGGTTGCCGAGCTTTCTCTCGAGAGAAACCTCCTGGCGCGGAGCGGAAGTGTGATCTCCACCTTTTCTCAGTGGTCAACAACAGAAGGAGTTCCCTCTGGGAAGCTCCTCGTGCGGGCCCGACTCAACCCTTCTGAAAGCACAAATGTGGCCGTGGGCATACCCGATGCCGACGTCACCTTTTACAGAGAGCAACTGTCTGTGCGCGGTGCTGCCCAAAGCGGCGAAGACACTCCCGGCTGGCAAGATCCTTTTGAGCTCCACCGTGTGTCCACCTTCGAAGAGGTCGTGCGCCCCCTCTCCAAGGCTGAACCCACACCCCTCAGCTCTCGCCCTGAGCTGAGCCTCTTTGACGCGGGGCAACACCGTTGGCTCTCTGTTGAAACCGAAGAGGTTGAAGCTCTGCAAGACCTTTTCTCGGCCCTGCAGATGCTGTAGAAGTGTCTCCTCAATGAGATCACAAATGAGACCGTTTCTGAAGGATTCTGCCATGAACACAACACCAGCACCACGCCATCACGGCATTGACTACATTGAATTGCAAAGCACAGATCTTTCGGCCTCAAAGACCTTTTACCAGCAAGCCTTTGGCTGGCTCTTCGTGGACTATGGCCCCGAATACGCGGGCTTCAAGTGTCACGAGGGTGAATCTCAAGAACGAGGGGGCCTGGCCTTGGCAAATTCAGTAACCACCGGCGGCCCCCTCGTGGTGCTGTACTCTCAAGAGCTGGAGAGTTCGCAATCTGCCGTTCGGGCCGCAGGTGGCACAGTGGTCAAAGAGATCTTCTCCTTTCCCGGCGGGCGACGGTTCGAGTTCATGGATCCTTCGGGAAACCGGCTCGCAGTTTGGACTGAAAACTGATGCTCTCACTTTCACCTCAAAACAGGCGTCATCTGTTCTCCTTCTGAACAAATGACGCCCTCAGCTGTACAGTTTCCGCACACCCGTTGTTTGTTCGTCTCCCGCAGGCAAAGTGACCCTTCTCAAAGAGGAGGAACGCTTGCATGAACTGCCCCCATTGCCAAAGTCTGCGAACCAAGAAATCCGGGTTCTACACCCGCCCTTCCGACGGGCTGAGGGTGCAAAAGCACTTCTGCATCAAAAATTGATGGGTCGAATGCCGGTTCCTGTTTCTTGAGGAGGTGAAATGAACGACACCAGTTTTTGGATTGCAACATTCTCATCCCTCCATCATCCCCTTTTGGGCGATGACTTTTCCAATTTTCAGTTGAAGATTGTGGCTGAGCAGGCGAGCTAAAAAGGCCAGGATCTGGTTTTGGATGCCTGTGACCACCAGATCTTTCTTGTTGTCAATGGCCCGCAGGGCCAGGCGCACGCAAGTTTCCACAGGCATGGCCATTCTCTCTGAAAGAGTGGTGCCCGACATACCTGCCTGGCTAAAGAACTCCGTTTTAGTGAACCCGGGGCAAACCGCAACGGAACGAACACCTGTTCCCCGCAGTTCCTCACTCAGCACCAAACTGAAGTTTTTCATGAAGGCCTTGGTGAGCCCATAGATGCCAAAGTAGGGAACAGGGTAAAACGCCGCGACGGAGGCCAAGTTCACAATGACACCGTGACGACGTTTGGTGAAAGCACGGGCGGCAGCATGGGCCAAGTGCATAGACGCCTTCACGTTGAGATCCATCTGCCCCGAGGCTTGTTCGAGTGGGCACTCCGCAAAGGCTCCCAGTTTTCCGTGACCGGCATTGTTCACAAGGCCTACCACGGTGTCGGAAGCTACAGCCTCACACACCTTAGCCAAACCCGTTTCCGTGGCCAAATCGGCGGCCAAACACTCCACCTGCACTCCGTGTTTCGCCCGCAGCTCTTCGGCCAGAGCTTCCAACTTTTCCTGACGCCGGGCCACCAAGATCAGATCGCGCTTTCCCGCCGCCAGCTGGCGAGCAAACTCAGCCCCAATACCAGCTGAAGCACCCGTGATGAGGGTGGTGCCTCCTGCAAAAGATTCCCACATTTTCAAACCTCGTGTGTTGTTCTCTGTATGAAGCCTTTATTCTCCCATGGGAGGGGAGTCAAAAAAAGAACAACGGCGAATGTGGTACCTTCATTGAACGCATCGAACCCTGTCGAGGAGGTCAACCTCTGTTTCGACAATTGGGTACTTCCAAACAGGCATTCCGTTCACAAGCTGCTTGCTTGCCGCGTGTTGTTTGATCCAGGAGTCCATTCCAGCCAAGATTCTGCGAAAAGTGTTCCCGGCGTCGAAGTAAATGACCGAATGGTCAGTCATATCTAAATAAATTTTTGACCACCTGCGTGCTTCCTCAAGACTCCGGAGCATTGGGGAAAGCTGCAGCTGGAAACCCTCACTTTTGAGAAGCATGAGTCGTGAATTGACAAGATCTTCCCAGTCGGAAACAAAAGTGTGCCTTTCCCGGCGGTGTGGAAGTTTTCGAAAGACCAAGAGGAGGTCCACATCGGTCTCATACTTGATGAATTCGGTGGTCGAGCCATAGCGAACCACAGACAATAGATTTTCATCATGCTTTGCTCTCAGTGAGGCGATCGACTCGCTGAAAATGGGATCAATCCACTGTTCAAGGCCGCTCATGAAAAAACCTTTCAACGAGATCGATCAGAAAATCGGCATCATCCATGCACTGTTTCGAGTCACTTTGATCGTAGTTTTGAGAGGGTAGAAAATCGTCATCTCCGTAGAAACTCAACTCACGATCTTTTCTCAAACGTGAGGAAACCCGAACAAGCCGGTCCATATGCGCTCTGATTTCGTCATTGAACAAGTTTTGATGCGCCTCAACAACGCGCCCAACATCATTCCATTTTGGTGGGTCCACCCCAACTCGTCGCAGCAAGCCCTTCAAAAGAAGCTCAACGAGCTCTTGGGTTTCTCTCACCACATCATCATGTCCACCGGCATTTCTCAGAACATCAAGTGTGAGGCGCCTTCTTTGAGCCTTTTTGAGATACTCTTCTGGCAGTTTTGAAGTGTTCATCACAGCGCCTTCAGTGAAGGGTTTTGGTCAGCATACGACCAACGAATGAACCTGACAAAGCTGCTCAAGTGGGAAACGCGACGAGTGACGGGGTGGGAACCCAAATAGGGAAAGTGTCAGAGACTGGGGTGCTCTCAAAAAGAGAAAGCACCCCACAAACATCTGAAGTCACTTGTTCTCTTCTGCACGCTTCTTCTTGTAGGCTTCAATGAGCTGTTCTTGAACGTTGCGCGGCACAGGAGCATACTTCGCAAATTCCATGGAGAACTCGCCTTTACCCTGTGTGGAAGAACGCAGGTCTGTTGAGAAGCCAAACATTTCCGAAAGCGGCACTTCCGAATCAATGGTGGCATAGCCAGCGTTGTTTGCCGTACCGGTCATCATGCCTCGGCGTTGGTTGATGAGCCCTGTCATGGTTCCCTGGAACTCCTCAGGCCCTTCAATGGAAACCTTCATCACAGGTTCGAGAACAACCGGCTGCGCGTTAGGGTATGACTCACGGAAAGCCGCCATGCACGCCACCTTAAAGGCCATGTCACTGGAGTCGACAGGGTGGTGCAAGCCGTCGTTCAAAACGATCTTCACGCCCACCACCTGCGCACCAATCAAAGGCCCATTGCGCATCTGCTCTTCAAACCCTTTTTCACAAGCAGGAATGAAGTTTTTCGGAATGGACCCACCAACGGTTTCGTCGGAGAATTCGTAGATGCGGTCGCCGGCATCTTCCAAAGGTTCCATGTAACCCACAACGCGGGCAAACTGACCGGAACCACCGGTTTGCTTTTTGTGGGTGTAGTTGATCTCGGTGCGTGCATGAATGGCTTCGCGGTAGTTCACCTCTGGAGCACCCACATTCACAGCACAATTGTATTCACGCTGCATGCGCTCCACATAAATTTCGAGGTGAAGCTCACCCATTCCCGAAATAATGGTTTCCCCACTTTCTTCATCGCGGTGAACCCGGAAGGTGGGGTCTTCTTTGGTGAAGCGGTTCAAAGCTTTAGAGAAGTTGGCCAGGCCAGACTTGTCTTTTGGAGAAATTGCCAAAGAAATCACTGGATTTGGCACAAACATCGATGTCATCGTGATCGACAGTTTGCCATCGGTGAAGGTGTCACCGGAAGCACAGTCCACCCCAAAGAGGGCAACAATGTCGCCGGCCTCAGCCTTTTCCACGTCTTCCATTTCATCGGAGTGCATCTTCACCAAGCGAGGCACCTTGACCTTCTTGTTGTTGGCGTTGATGTTGTAGACAAAGTCTCCCTTGTTCACCGTGCCCTGGTAGATGCGCATGTAGGTGAGCTGGCCAAAACGCCCATCTTCCAACTTAAAGGCCAACATGACCAATGGATCTTCGTTTTTCATGGACATAACCACTTCGGCTTCATCATTGTCTTGATCGAGGCCGCGGTTTTCCACTTCTGTTGGGTTGGGCAGGTATTTGCCCACAGCGTCCAAAAGGGGCTGCACACCTTTGTTTTTGAAGGCTGTTCCACACATCACGGGAGTGAAGTCGAGGCTCAAAGTGGCCTTGCGCAACACGGGGTGAATATCTTCTGCTGTGATTTCCTCTTCAGCCAAATACTTTTCGGCCAAAGCATCGTCAAAGTCGGCCAAAGCACCAATGAGATCGTTTCGCTTCGATTCAGCCTCTTCTTTGAACTCGTCGGGGATGTCTTTCACAATGACGTTTTCGCCGTTGTCGCCTTCATGGAAGTAAGCCTTCATTTCCACAAGGTCAATGGCACCTTGATAGTCAGCTTCGGCTCCCATGGGCACCTGGATCATGTGAGCATTGTGATGGAGCTTTTCGCGCAGTTGTTCGCAAACGCGATAGGCGTTGGCACCCGCGCGGTCCATTTTGTTCACAAAGGCAATGCGGGGCACGTTGTAACGCTTCATCTGGCGGTCAACGGTGATGGACTGAGACTGCACACCCGCCACGGAGCACAACACCAACACGGCTCCGTCGAGAACACGCAGAGCGCGTTCCACTTCAACGGTAAAGTCAACGTGTCCCGGGGTGTCAATGATGTTGATTTCATAATCTTTCCAGCGCGCGTAGGTGGCGGCTGATTGAATGGTGATGCCCTTCTCGCGTTCGAGCTCCATGGAGTCCATCTTGGCACCCACGCCAGATTTTCCACGGACTTCCTCGATCTTGTGAATCCGGCCAGTGTAAAACAAGATGCGCTCGGTCAGGGTTGTCTTTCCTGAGTCGATGTGCGCGGAGATACCAATATTACGAACATTCTGAAGATTCTCTGCCATTGTAAACCATCATCACTTCATAGGGTTAAACATCAAAGCCGTTTGTTCTGGAAGAAAGAGCTCGCCAGATCAGGGCTAGAGCTATCTCAAAACGGGACTGATTTCAACTCGGTTCAGACGGCGATCGCCAGCTCAATGGCCAAAGCTTTTTTCGGCCCGTCGGGCCTTTCGGGTCAAGCCCCACTGCAAAGACTCAGCGATCCAACGCTCGGCTGTGAGACCCTCATGCTCCCAGAGTTTGGGGAACATACTGATGGAGGTCATGCCCGGCAAGGTGTTCACCTCGTTGAAAAAGGCTTCCCCTGTTTTTTCTCTCCACCAAAAGTCAATGCGACACAGGCCCTCGATGTGCAGTGCTCGCGCCACTTTCAAACACTGTGAACGAAGCTCTTGAGACTGCTGTGTGTTCAATCGTGCAGGAACAAAGAGCTTTGCCGGCGAGTCCGAAGCGTATTTCTCATCATAAGTGTAGAAATCTTCAGGAGCTATTTCACCTGGTTGCGACACTCGTGCAGCACCCAAAGCGCCCATGTAAGCACATTCTACCTCCGTGCCGTTGGCGGCTTCTTCCACCAAAGCCCTTTCATCATAACGAAAGGCATTTTCCAGCGCCGCTTCGAGCTCTGTCGCTGTTTGAGCCCGGCTCACTCCCACTGCTGACCCCAATGCATTGGGCTTCACAAACACTGGAAAAGTCAATGCGCCACACAACTCCTCTAGGGTCTCTTTCTTCTGCTCGATGAAGGCATTTTGCTCCACTTCTTTCCAGCGGAGTGTGGGCAGACCTGCGGCCTCAGCGAGGCGGCGCGTGGCCGATTTGTCCATTCCCAGAGCGGAGGTTGTGTGATCAGGCCCCACATAGGCCACCTCAGCAAGGTCAAAAAGACTCTGAATGCGTCCATCTTCGCCATTGGGCCCGTGCAACACAGGAAAGAAAAGGCCACTTTCCAAGTTGAGAATGCGCACGGCACTTTCGGGGAGACGCGACAAAGCCTCTATGGGAGCAGGGAGGAAGATGGAATCCACCGCTCGTTCACCACCCATGTTGAGGGGCTTGCCACCCTCGAGGAACACAGCGAGATCTTCTGCTTCCACGTTCTTGAGGTCGGAAGACAGCACAGATCCTTCCAAACTCTTCCAAGCCCCCATGCGATCAATGCCCACAGGAATGACCCGATAAGGTGCAGGAATGTTCTTCAACACAAAGGCCGCTGAGCGCAGCGAGATCTCATGTTCACTGGAACGACCTCCAAACACCACGGCCACCGTTTCTTCTCTACTGTGTGCTCCCAACATGGGTCACCTCCACCGCTTCTGTTCACAAACTGAACACTACCGCCCAGGAGCACTGCAGCACCCTAGACAAATCTCCCCGACTGAGAGACAACCTTCCCAGCTCACAGTCTAGCGCAAACTCCATTTCAGCAACAACGGAGGCAGGATTTCCCATGGGTGATAACGTCAAGGCAAAGGCCATCGAAGCTGCGTTCAGTGCGATCGAGAAACAATATGGTAAGGGCAGCATCATGCGCCTCGATGAAGACCAGAAGGCAGATGTGCAGACCCTGCCTTCTGGTTCGCTTGCGCTCGATGTGGCGCTGGGGGCGGGCGGCTTCCCTCGCGGCCGAGTGGTCGAAGTTTATGGAACAGAAGCCAGTGGCAAAACCACACTCACCTTGCATGCGATTGCCTCCTGTCAAAAGGAAGGTGGCGTGGCAGCCTTTGTGGATGCTGAACACGCTCTCGACGTGAGCTATGCCCGGCGCATTGGGGTCAACACCTCTGAACTGCTCGTTTCCCAACCCGACTACGGTGAGCAAGCCCTGGAAATCGTGGACATGCTCGTGCGCAGCGGTGGGGTTGACATGATCGTGGTCGACTCCGTTGCTGCGTTGGTTCCCAAAGCGGAAATCGAGGGAGAAATGGGTGACAGCCATGTGGGGCTTCAAGCACGACTCATGTCTCAGGCCCTGCGCAAGCTCACGGGCAGCATCTCTCGTTCCAAATGCACTGTGGTCTTCATCAACCAAATCCGCATGAAAATCGGTGTCACGTTTGGGAACCCTGAAACCACAACTGGGGGCAACGCCCTCAAATTTTACTCTTCCGTGCGCCTTGAAGTGCGACGTTCCGCTGTGATCAAAAGCGGCACCGACAATGTGGGTCACCGCACCCGTGTGAAAGTGGTCAAAAACAAGATCGCTGCTCCCTTCAAAGAAGCAGAGTTCGACGTGATGTTCGGCCTTGGCATCAGCCGCGAGGGGGAGATCCTTGACTTTGGCACCGAAATGGAAATCGTCAATAAGTCTGGAACCTGGTTCACCTACGAAAGTGAGCGATTGGGTCAAGGCCGCGAAAATGCCAAGGAGTACCTGAGGGAAAACCCACACACACGTGCTCGCATTGAAAAGGCTATTTATGAAAAGCTGAACTTTGAGCCTCCCAAGGAAGCCCTGGAGCAACTCAAAGCCGTGAAAGGAGCCACTGCAGGCACAGCCCTTCCCCCTGCTGGGAAATCAGGCAATGCAAGTGCAGGAGTGGGTGCACGCGCCACTGCGGGTTCCGAAAAGTCGAGCGAAAAACCCAGTCGAGCTGCAAAGAGAAGTGGCGCCAGCTCTGCAGAGGCTTGAGCAGACTCTCACAACCGACTGACTCAGTTTAAGGAATGCCCGGGCAAAGTCTTGTTTCTGGGCAGGCAACTGCCCAACACGCCGCAGATCCATGGACTCTACTGAATTGTCTTGTCTTGCTGGTGGGGTCGACGAGTGCGAGGAACCTTACGAAGAGACGACGGTTGGCTGATATGAGTGGCACTGTCCTCAGCGCGACCATTGCGACCTGCCTGCTCATTTTGTTCCTGTGGCTGAGCCCGATCATTCTTGTAGAAGTATTGAAGAATTCCAGTTTTCCTATCACGGCTGACACGCTTGATTGTTTGAGCAAGCTCCCTTGTCACGACAATTTCATCCTTACCGTACCTGACTTCTCCGTTAGGTGACTGAAG
>JANQPW010000562.1 GCA_028285285.1 Silvanigrellales bacterium | reverse complement strand
AGGGGTACTGCTTTGTGACCTCCCCTTCCCCGAGCATCATCGGCGTGATGAACTGACCCACCAAACTTGAGATCTTTGGGCAGCGGCGCTATTTCCGGGGAGTGTTTCTGCATATATTTATGGCAAGCATAGACCACAAAAGCGAGTGAGATCCGATGAACACCCTATTTAAATTCCAACCCTCTTTTGCATTCCTTCTCAAAGTCGCCCTCACAGCACTCTTTGGCCTTCTCCTGACCTTGCAGCTGCTCTCCAACAAAAGCCAGAAAGCATCGGCTCAGGCGACCATCGCTGCACCCCCAACAAAGCCCCTGGTGATTGCGCACCGGGGGGCCTCCGGCTACCTACCCGAACACACTCTTGAGGCAAAAGCTCTGGCCTATGGCCAGGGTGCTGACTACGTGGAGCAAGATGTGGTGCTCACCAAAGACAACCACCTGGTTGTGCTGCACGACGTTCACCTCGACACCGTCACTGACGTGGCCCAGCGTTTTCCAAAACGCAAACGAGACGACGGTCGTTACTACGCACTTGACTTCACCTTAGACGAGATCCGCTCCCTCAATGCCATTGAGCGCCGGAAAAAGGGATCGGAAGAGGCGGCTTTTGAAGATCGTTTTCCCTACAAGGGCAGTGGCTTCTCCGTTCCAAGTCTCCATGAAGAAATTGAGATGGTCCTTGGCCTCAACAGCACTCTTCGCCGCAACGTCGGGCTCTATATTGAAGTGAAAGCCCCTGCCTGGCATCGGGAACAAGGGCGAGACATTTGGAAGGTGCTTGTGCAGACTCTCAAGAAGCACAATCTTTCCAGTGCAAAGTCAACCACACCTTTGTTCATCCAGTGCTTCGATCAGGCGGAGCTCATGCGCTTTGCCAAGGAGCACAAACCGGAACGCCCCTTGATTCAACTCATCGCCGAAAACTCCTGGAAGCTTTCCGAAACAGACTACGACAAGGTTCTCACAGCCGAGGGCATGCGTAAGGTAAAGTCGTACGCTGCAGGCATTGGACCATGGATCCCCCAGGTCTTGGGAGAACTCAGAGGTGCGGGCAAGCTTCCCTGGAAAAAAGGCGGCTTCCTGGAAGAAGCCCACAGACTTGATC
>JANQPW010000688.1 GCA_028285285.1 Silvanigrellales bacterium | reverse complement strand
TGAACCCACTGATGACGAGGTCTTTGGCAAATCGCGATTCCTCGTCAAAAGCATTTTGGTAAAAAGACTGTTCGAAGGCCGCATGCCCAAACTCATGGGAGATCACCTGCAAATTCAAGGCAATAGGAGCTCGCTCAAATGCCGATCGACGGAACAACACGAACTGTTTCTGCTCTGGAATAAACGCTGCATTGAGCTTTGTGGTCAGCTCAACTTCAGAGGAGTCCGTGCGCAGAAAAACGGTGGGCTCAAAAATGACCTCAGCCTGCCCGTTTTGCTCTCGGTAGGCATTGGCGGTCAGACCAATAAGGGACTCCATATTGAGAAAAACTTGCTCATACTGATAAAAGGCAGACACGGTAGCAAGAGTGAGATAATCACGAGGAACAACAACCCCGTTTTCAATTCGGTAGCGTAGCGGCGGACTGGTTCCACCCGTGAAACGGGAGTCTGCAGCCTGACTGCCTTGAATGGATGTTACGGAAAGCCTACCACCACTCACAATTTTAAAAAAATCTCCCTCAAGCGAATTTAGGTTGCTCAGCAACTTCAGCTCACGCGTGACCACCTGAAACTGAGCACCTTCATTGGCCTGAGAGGTCGGGAGAAGCTCCATCACCTGAGCCAAATAGGGCCCTCCCGGATCAGACACTTCAGAGTCGCACCCGCTCAAAATAAAACAGAGAGCAAAGGAAGCAAATGCTTTTTGAACGAGCCTTGCGCGCTGAAGACGCTCACGGCCCCAGAAAAGAAGCTTCTTGCGGTGAATTCGCATGTGCAACCTCACTTCCTAAGGAGTTCTGTAGGAGACATTGAAGAAAGGAAGCGGCAAGAGGAGTGTTTCCTCACCCGCAACACTGATCAGCCAGAACTGAGGCGACAAGAGAAACGACTCACCTGCGCGAAAGTCGGCTGTGACACGGGCCATTCCTCCTCCGTCTGACAACGATGCAATGCCAAATTGTGCCGACGCTCCGAACCCAGCGCTATCAACGTCGACCGACTGCACCACAAAGGAACCCAGCAGCGCTTCCAAAGTGAAGTCTTTGCCCGCATAAAAACGGTACTGAGCGGAGAGGAACGCCAAAGTGCCGGCTGCAGACAGATAATCAATCGTTCCAAGGGTTCCCAAAGTCAGACCCACTCTGGAAGCGAGGAAACTCAGACCAATTGCCTGGTTTGAGTCGAGAAAAAAATTGGCGTTCAGAGTTCCCATGCCAAGATAACCAAAGCCCGTCACACCCGGAACCCATGCCCCAAGGTAGCCAGTGAGAGCTACAGACGTTCGACCATTGCCATAAACTTGATAACGCGTTTTGGCGATCAATGTTCCCATACCAAGAAGGTTGAGAAGCAACGGCCCTGTGTAAACTCCCAGGCTCAGACGGTCATTGATCCCATACTCAAAGAGACTCGTGGGTAAGTCTAAAACCACACTGGAGGCCGTCGCCTGCTCCGTGTCAAACATTCCTGAGAAGCCATTGTTCGCGGTGACAGGAGCCGGTTTGTAGGTTCCATAGCCCCGACCACGCTGTGCATGAGCTTCGGAAAACAGCGAAGAAAGCAAAAAAAGAACAACTCCCAAGCTCAGAAACTGCGGCGCATTCCACCTGACCCCGCAGCAGCATTTCGTCATAAGTTCCGCTCCGTCGAGCTCTGAGGGTTGAAGGGAAACCGTGTCAAAGCGCAAGTTGAGACTCTGAGCACATGATCATAGACTGGTGCAAAACTATTGTACATCAAAGGGGATATGAATGAAAAACAAGCTCAAAATGCACCGCAGCGGCTGGAGAACTCTTGACAGGAAGTGGTTCCAGTGCGTTTCACTGACTCTACCTCTATTGGGTGCAACAAGCTGTCTCACAGTAGGTTCCGAGTTTCCAACTTCAGTGAAGTGGATTGAGATTGGGAAAACCACAAAGAATGAAATCCAAACAAAAGTCGGCGCTCCCTTTCGAAAGGGTTACGACTCTGGAATGATGACTTACACATATGCTTTCTATCGGTATTCCTTGTTCCGTCCTGCTCGCACCAAAGACCTCACAGTGCGCTTTAAAGACGACGGCACTGTTTACAGCTACACATTTGCCAGCTCCTTTGAAGAAGACAAGCAAGCTATCGATAAATAGGGGATAGAACTTTGGAGCTGCGCCAGCAGAGGAGTGACCTGTGAGTCAAGAAAAGAAAACACAGTTGATTGTGGTCGGCTTTGGCAACATGGGCAAAGCACTTGCACGAGGCCTTCAGCATTCAGAGAGTTTCGAGTTGATGATCTGTGATCGCTTTCCCAAACCGGCTAACGACATCCTGCAAAAAGAAGGAGTCGACAGCGAAAAGGTGCAGTGGCTCAGAGCTCACTCCGACCCCGAGCAGATCTCTGGCCAACTCAAAAAAGACGCCGTCGTGGTTCTTGCCACAAAGCCACAAAACCTCGACCGCGTGCTCTCAGAGTGGTCTCTGGTTTTCAAGGGCAAAACT
>JANQPW010000559.1 GCA_028285285.1 Silvanigrellales bacterium | reverse complement strand
AAGTGTCCATTCAGATCAATTTCGCTAAATCTCGGTCTATGGCGTGACTCAAAGACAATAGGCTTCACATCCCCTCCAATATCAACGGAAAAATTCTTTGGCTAAAATCGAACCTTGTCGACTACATCACAATATCTGAACGAAACTATTGGAGAAGGCAATACGAAAGATTTAGACATTTCTGACAGACGTGAACAAGCTCTGGTCATATCTGAGCCCAAGGTGTCTGGAACACCTAGAGAAGGAATTTGTGTGGCTCAATTAGGAACTCATTTTGCCGATAGGCACGAGTTCTTCCTTTTTCGCTGAGATTCAGAGAGCGTCAGTGTCAAGTAAAGTGTGTCTGGCAGTTAATGAAACACATTTCCTTCTTCCAAGATCTCAACCACAGGAAGCTTCGCTCGTTGTTTTGTGAGGTGAGAGACTTCATAAGTGTCAATTGCTCTTCTTCTCCAGCCCATTTCAAGCCTGAGTGCGGTAAAGGCAACCAGAGTGGTCAGAGTCATTTCGCTCACGCCCTCCATCGCTCTACTTCGTCTTTTGAACTCCTTGTGGATTCTTTCAACCGCATTCGTTGTTTTCAAAGCGTTTTGAACGCCTTGTGGAAAACGATAGTGGCTGACAAGCGAATCAAGGTCTTTGCTCAAACAGCGAACAGCACGCTCACACTCGCCTGACATTGCCTTTTCAAGTTCAAGAAAGGCTGCTCGTGCGCTCGCTTCGCTATCTGCATACATAACTTTCTTAGCCAAGGTGTGAAGGGGCTCTTTGAGGCGTTTTGGGGCTTTTGCGAGAACGTTTTGCAGGGGGTGGAACCAACATCTTGCAGTAACAGATTGGGGAAACTCATCCGCAAAGACGCTCCCTAACCCCGGCAGCCCATCCATCACCCCGATTTGAACTTTGGAGGAGTCCAAACCGCGACTTTTCAACTCACGAAATACCGACTTCCAGCAGTCTGCGCTGTCTCGTTGCCCAGGCTCGATGGCCAGAATGCTTCTTCGGTTCTTTCCATCAATTCCAAGCACAACAAGCATGGGTTCTTTTTCAACGCTTCCTCTGCGTCTCACTTTGAAGTTCGTGCCTTCCACGATCAAAGCTCACCAGTCGCCCTCAATTGGACGCGCGAGCCACTTCTGAGCGTGCTCCGAGAGCATTGGCAAACTTTCCAATATCGTTTGATGAGACACCTCAATACCAAGGATACGCTCGCTCATGAGCGACAAAGTTCGAGTCGAAAGTCCTGCCAGGTGAAGAGCGGCCATATCCTCTTTCAACCAGGATCAATCCTTTCTCGCTTTGGAAACAATTGCGCTGTTGAAGCGGCGTTTGCGATCTGCAGGAACTTTGAGCTGGAGGCTGCCCACACCCTTTAAAGCAAATTCCCTTGTTTGAAAGCCGTTTCGTTTGTTGTCCTGTTGCTCAGGCTCTCTCAAAAACAGAGCCACTTCGGCGTTCAGAAGCTGATTCAGCGTATCGGCAACAGAAGTTTTGAACTCACTCTGCAGCTCGTTCAGCATCCTGATCCGGCTCTGTTTGAAACCGTCAACAGCTTTCTTCAGTTCTGGTATGCTGATTTCAACTTTTAAAAAACTCACTGGTGACCTCATGTATCTGACCCTTTCTACCAGAAACCATTCTGGCTTTCGAGCCGGACACACTTAGATTTACACTACCGAATTTTGCGCAACTATTGCAAGGAGCAGTGATGTTTATCTACCATATTTCACTCGATGTGGAAGATCCAAAGGCGACAGGCGGTTTTCTCTCAAAGATGCTGGACCTCAATCTTCGAGAATTCTATCTTGATGGTGTCAATTTGACGCATCCCTCCGGAACAAGCCTGGAGTTGACTCCTCGCAACACCACCATTTCTCCTTCCCCAAAGCTCTTCGAGGCAGGTGGAAGCGTCAGCCACGACACTAGTGTCCACATCTCGCTCACTACGCCTCATTCAAAGAAGAAGGTTCGCCAACTGTGTGAAGAAGCCGGGTGGTCATGTCAGGATGCTACCCGCGGGCCGGAACTCCCGCTTCTCGAGGTCTATGTCGAAAATCGCTACCTGTTTGAGATTTATACTCCTGAAGACAAAGCCAAGCTCGACGAATTTTGTGCACACAGCCCGTACTATCAGCGAGACCCTGAATGATGCGCGTCGAATTGGTTGTTCTCTTCTCTGTTGCTTACACTTCTGTCGCACCTTCTGCCCAGGCAAGCTCAGAAAAAGTAACAGTTGGGATTGTTGAGGGCGGGACAGAAATTTCTTCTTGTCTGTTTTGTTACTTTTAAATATAAATAAACAAACTCGGAAACAGTGTTGTTCACGAGTTCATAAGGAGAAGTGATCATGGGTGGATATCCTGACTAACTCCGGGGCTGCCGAGGGTCCGCTCATCGGCAGCCCACTTCATCAGACCATTCCATATTAGAGGAAAGATTCAGGATGGAATTGTCAGTTCAGTCGAGTGATGGCTGTTGGATCGCGGGACAGCTTGACCGTTCAGAGAAAGCTCAGAGCGGGATTGTTGTTCCCGTTCATGGGAGTTTTCTTCAGAATCGAGATGGTGACTACGATAGCAAGAGGCTGTGGATGTTTGGAAGTCCTTTACCGTCTAGAGGTCTCTTTAGAGACCTCTCGCATCTTGCTGGTTTAGCCGGATATGCAACATTTCGGTACGACAAAAGGGCAAGTGGCAGATCAGAGGGCTGCTATGCAAGTACAGACGTTTCTGACCTTGCTCAGGACCTAATTTGCATTGTGGAGAAACTGCGTGAGCAATTTGTGGGAGCTCCTATTGTGGTCTTTGGACACTCTGAGGGAGCTTTGACTGCACTTATGGCTGAACGAATGGGTCTTCAGGTAAATGCGATCCTGCTGAATGCTCCCTGGGTAGGCCCGCTTGAAGCGATGCTCAATCACCAAATCAAGCATTTTGGTAGACAATTTCTTTGCCCTTCGCCCCAAGTCTCTGACTTAAAATCCATGCCCTATTTAAAGGCTCTGTACACCTCTATCTTCCATGGGAATTTGCTCGAAAAAATAAGATACACAAGCATACAAAAAGATGAGTTAACACTTCGTGTCGGAGGAAAGGCGGTTTATCGGTGTCTTACGAACCTTGCGAAGTATCGGCAGTATGACCAAGACCTTCTTGAATGGGTGCAGGAATCTAAAGCACGAATTCACATTCTGCAGGGAACTCAAGACGCAAATATTGACGTCAACTATCTAAGCCGACTAGACGGGGTGATGACGCGCAAGCGCGGCGAATTGCTTTCTTGGGATGTCTTTGCTGGCCTCGACCATTCGTTTCGTCGTGCCCTGGCGACCGCTCCTGTGACAGAGACTTTCGCTCTGCCGCTAGACAGAGGCTACGGAGAAAGGCTTTCATCACTTTTGCCAGAACTCAGTCCTCAGTAGAAGGTGCTTCAGACTGGTTTGAGTTCCAAGGCACCACTGGTTCGCTTGGTCGGGAGATCTGTATAGTGGAGCGTCTGCGATTGGTCTATGGCTCCGCGCAAGTGGTGGCGTGGGCTTTCGAGAGCTGACCGGAGTCGGAGTCTTGAAAAGACTCAAGGATTTCTGCTTCCAGATTGGGAAGTTGTGCTGCCACGACTTGCGGCAATGAGTGGACTGCGAAAGTGAGACAGAGATGTTTGGCTCACCAGAGCCTCCGCGGAAGCGCTCTTTTCGGAATTCGCTCCATCAACCTTTGGCAAGGTTAAGATAAATGACACAAAGCGCTCTGAAATTTTGACAGAGTCGTTCGACACACATCGGATCTGTCCTTGATGAGACTCGACCACTTGTTTCGCAATGGCTAGTCCCAAACCAGTTCCACCTGATTTTCGAGACGTAAAGAAAGCGTCAAAAACTTGAGCAACTTCCTCTTGGGGAATACTGGAGTGGGTGTTTGTGATTGTGAAGGAGATGCTTTCGCTACCTTCATCTCGGCTCTGCAACTTCAGGGTCGAAGAATGGCCTGCAGCTTGAATGGCGTTGCAAAGAATATTCACAAGCGCACGCCCGAGCTTTGAGGCATCACCACTCAATTCACCTGAATGTTCAAAATTGAGGATCACCTTGTTGTCTGCGTTGGGAAAAACCAGGCTGGTTTCTCTGAGACTCTGGTTCGCCAGCTTTTGCAGCGAAACAGGTTTTGCGCTCGCGACTGCTCCTGAGCCAATCATCATCACGTCTTTGATCATTCCCGCCACAGAGGCCATGGCTTGATTCACTTCGTCTAGGCCTCTCGCAAGAAACTCCTTCACCTCAACCGGATCCTTGATCTGGGGAACCGTTTCTGAAATCACCTTGATGACTGCAAATGGTTTTCTCACATCGTGGGCCAGCATTTGGACAGTTCGTGCGATGGCACTTGCCACCGAATGGTGTTTTTGAATCTGGATGATCTCATCAAAGCTTTGGTTTTCAGAAACTTTTGTCGACTTTCCCGTTTCAAGCGACTCCAGAAACTCATTGATGGGTTGAATTATGTGTTTTTGCATTGTGTTTCTGATGTAATTTCGAAACATGAGGCCAAAGGCCACAAGAAGAGCCGTGATCAAGAGAAAAAATATCTGATTCAACCAAGGGTATTCCGCACTGGCTTCCCATTGAAGTTGAAGCTTTGATGAGTCGGATAACTGGGCCAGTTGGAATTGGGGTTCAATCGATCGGATATCGATTTGATTGCAATCTCGACAACCTTGTTTTCCTCCGTAGGCATCAAATAGCCTGCCAAAGAGCATTTCTGAGTTGATGTGAAGCCGAAGTGATCCTAGGCATCTTCCGTAAAAGGGTTGCAAGAAGTCACCAAGATAACAAATTTGAAAATCAAGATTCTGATTGGATGTTTCTCCCAAAGAAGAGAAAACCTGATTTCCTTCCAGATTGACCAACTCTACGCCGCTGACTTCGGAATTCAGAAGCCCAGAAAGG
>JANQPW010000674.1 GCA_028285285.1 Silvanigrellales bacterium | reverse complement strand
TTTCTTAAGGTCACCGCCCGGGCCATATTTTCCCACAAAGGAACGATAGGCAGCCACCTGGAGAGTTGCTCCCTGCTGCCTCGAAGGCTCCTCTGCAGCCGTCGCAGTTCCTAGGGTCGAAGCAATCAGTAGTCCAAGTGCCTTTAGAGGTCGCATTGAATTCCCCTTTTCGCGGAAACCGACTCTCCGCCTTTGTTTCTTTTCAAAGATAGTCGTGTCTTTAGTAATTTTCCAGTCTTAGGTCATTTTGACGCAGCTCAGAAAAATCGGAACAAGTTTGCCGAGTGACGCTCAGCTGTCGTGTTGCGACCTGGGCGCAGGGCTGGGTTCACACTTTTTTACTGGTTGCCGAACTGTCTAAAGCCTTCATCTTGGAGTGATGCGTTGCCAAACAGAAGTGTGGTGCGAAGCCTCAAAGAGTCTCAATCTCTCAATTGGTCTCGAGCGCGAGCTCAGGAGTTCAATGATGCCTTTGGTGTGGACAAAGACCGGGGCTGCTTTTGGGGCAACCTCGATGAACTGGAATACCGGTCTTTGAGTCAGCTTGTTGAAAAATCACTTGAGGCTCACGGTTACGAACCCAACCTTGAAAATATTCTTTGTGGACTTGAGACCCTAAGACTAGGGAGGAGGGTTGAGCCAAAATCTGACCATCAAGCCTCCGACATCAAGAGATATCAAAAAGTGATCAGTTTCGAGTTTCCAAAAAAGGGCCGCTCCGGACCCGTACTCAATCAGTTGTATGCACTCATTGATGCCCTGCAGTCTGGAGAGGTGAAGGGTGGCGGGCTTCGCAATAGTCGTGATGATGCACGAGAAAAAGATCTCGAAAAAGACAAAAAGATCGATGAACTGCAGCTAGAAAATCAGCAGCTTCGACTTCTTCTGCAGGATCTTCGGGCTGAGCGTGCTAGTAGAGGTGTTGCAGAAGACCTCCGGCAGCAAATGGAAAATGTTCATGTGGAACAAAAGCATGCCCACGGTCTCGGTTCCTACCAGGTGGCAACGGGGCAAGTTTCAGAGATTCGGAGAAAAAGTCTAACTGTAACTTTTAAGTTTGATAAAGGAACGCTTGATCTTCACTTCAAGAAGCTTCTGGCTTTTCCGGAACAAGACGCTTGGGGTGTTGCCCTGTTGAAGGAAGGACAAATCGAGGCGCTGCTTCCAATGGGCGAAAGATGGGCCTCGCTTTGCTATGAGCCCGCAGAAGTGCTTGCAGCCACTCCCTATCAGCTCAAGGTTCGTTTGCCCTCTGGGCAAGAGGATATTGTGGCTTTGTCTCCCGCTCCGCTTGAGATCAGGCGTCGATTTCGCCGAGGAGAGCGAATTGTGGTGAGCGTGGCGCGGGGGCGTTGTGTGGTGGCCTATGAGCTCAGCATTCACGATCGCGATCTTCAGCTTTTGGAACTGGGCCAACGTTTGCAAAAACTGCACCTTTCCGAAGAAG
>JANQPW010000663.1 GCA_028285285.1 Silvanigrellales bacterium | reverse complement strand
TGCTGCAACACCTCTTCCCCCTGCAAAGAAGGGAAAGAAATCCAAAAAAGGAACGCGCCAGACCCACGCCATCAAGGATCTCTTCAGAGGACCCTCCCTCCTCGACAACTGGCTAAACTCCTCCACGACCGCTTCTTGTGGAACCCAAGTGTGTTTCGTTCCTCGCACTCTGCTCCAACAACACGTTTTGCCTCTTGTGGAACAAACCCCAAACCTCTTTGTCTTCACTCAAGCACAGGTTACGGCCGTGAACACAAAGAAGTCTTCACACACCTCTCGCAGGAGCGACTCACCTCACCAGCAAATCAACGAGGTGGTGTTTCGTCAATCACTGGACAATCGCCTTGCAACAGCCTCCTCACCGCTGGTTGTTCTGCCAAACCGTGAGCGCCCTCAACCACAGGAAACTCAACCCTCTCCTTCCCAGAAACAGATGCACATCCACATTTCCACACCGGGGAGCGAAAACTCTGCTCTCACATTCGTGGAAGCCAACCCGCTTGGTGATCTTTTGGTTCTTTCAAACAGCCCTTGGCTCCAAGGCCAAGAAAAGCTGACGGGCACGGAATCAGGAGCCGATCAATGCGGCTCAGCGTTTGGGTTTGCTCTCTTTTTAGCTCCCTCGCAAAGCATCCCGAGCCGATCGCGGAAGCTTTCCGGGGTGTTCAATGGCCGAAGCTGGCAATCACAGGCGGCACTGCGGGCCCTCAACCAGAATTTAGCTGTTCGCGGCCCCGGAGAGCGCCCAGCGTTTGCTTACCTTTTTGCGACCAACGCCAACGTCTACGACAAACAAGGACTCCTGGCTTCCCGTCAGGAAACCCTTTCAGAACGAGAAAATTGGAAGGGAGGTGTGAACCAGCGGGCCCTGTTTCATGCCCACCAAAACGCTGTTGCCTGGCTCCGCTTCTCGAAAAGCATCACGGGCCGAGAAGTCCAGCCCCTGGCCGGATTTTTCCCGGGCGACCGTTCCTTTCCCGAAGTCCCCCGTTTTTCAGACTCTCGTCGCAGCATTGGCATCAATGCATTCCAGCTGAACTCCGAAAGCACCCCTGCCGACACATTGGGGTTTGCAGAGGCAGGACTTCCCCCCACGCGCCTCAAGACCTGCACATACCCCCGCAAATCCAAAACAAGCAGCCAGGCGCAAACACACTCCCAAGTGCCCATCAACTATCGCGCACTCACCAACCAGCTCACAACAAACCTCTTTGCCACGGGCCGAAACGCCGCAACAAATTTTGCAACAAATCAAAAATGGCTGTCGAACGATGTGGAATGGAAGACGGGTATCGTTGCCGGAGCGGCCGCAGCAATCGCAGCAAAAAGACAAATTGGCACGGCCGAGATCGCAGCCTCCCACATGCCTGAATTGAAGAAAAAGATCTCAAACATTTGGCAGGAGCTGCCACGCTCGCAAGGATCCGCTATAATAGAAAAATAACACCGTCTTCTGCACCCAGAAGCAACTTTTTGGATCTGTCACAAGACCACGAACACACGTGCGTCTGAGCGAGGGAAAATTGAAGCTCACACCTCTTGTTCCACTTCTCATTGCAAACTTGGCACTGCTGTCTTGCCACACCCGCTCCGAGAGCTTGATGAACACAAACACTTCTGACAAGCGGGAACAAGGCTCAGACCACCCCTGGTGGGAAAACGCCGTCTTTTACCAGATCTACCCCCGGAGCTTTGCCCGATCTGAGGCCTACACTCCACCTCCACTTTCTCAGGCAGAACTTCAGAAGCTGAGCCCCAGCGAGAGGGAAAAAAACAAACTCGCTGTTGGCAATCTGCTCGGCATAGTGGACAAGATGGAGTACCTCAGCGACCTGGGTGTTGACGCTCTGTGGATCACACCCTTTTTCGATTCTCCCAACAAAGATTTTGGTTACGACATTCGTGACTATCGCGCCATTGGCCGTGAGTTTGGCACAATGGACCACTTTGACAAGCTCATTGCAAAAGCGAAAGAAAAGGGCATCCGCATTGTCATTGACATGGTTCTCAACCACACCTCCGATGAGCACGAATGGTTTGTGGAGTCTCGGAAGGCGCTCGACAAACCAGATAAGCCCAACCCCATGCGAGACTGGTACATATGGAGAGATGCAAAGGGTTTCCAAGAAGATGGCACCCCCATTCCTCCCAACAACTGGAAGGGCTTCACCCACACGGCATGGGAGTGGGAACCCAACACGAAGCAATTCTACTACCACTACTTTTATGAGTCTCAACCCGATCTCAATTTTGAAAACGAAGAAGTTCGAAAAGCGGTCACGGACGTGATGAAGTTCTGGAAGGAAAAGGGCGTCGATGGCTTTCGTCTCGATGCCGTCCAGTCGTACTTCATTGATCCCGAGCTGCGCGACAACCCTTCTCTCGAGGAGCTGGAACAAAGGGGGATTGAGCCCGCCATTGTGCTCTCGGGGCAATCTCCCTACTACAACGCGAACCGCCCTGAAGTGCATCCCATGCTGCGCCAAATGCGAACCGAACTCGAAGAGATAGGTCCAACACTCCTCATTGGAGAGGTTTTCACCTCAACACTGGGGCAAATGCGCCGCTACTATGGACGAGATCCCCTTCCCCGGAATGAGGCGGGAA
>JANQPW010000556.1 GCA_028285285.1 Silvanigrellales bacterium | reverse complement strand
GAGATCTCTCGCCGCCAAAACCGAGTCCCAGGCAAAAGCTCGTGAAACTGATCAAAAGGCACTCACCAACACAATTGAAGAGCTGTCGGCTAAAGACACAGCTATCTCTCAAGCTCTCGAGAGTTTTAAACAGGAAATCAATCGCAGCCTCCACAACGAGGTCAAACAGATGATCAACCATGTGGGGATCGTTAAAGAAGACATTTCGGATGAAATGTCGCGCATCAATCGCATTTTGTCGGAATCGAAAGTCGACAAATCGGTACTTTCGAATCTCCTTGGTGAAGTTGCACTTGGCTTGGGTGATGCCTCTGGTGCTGAGCATCACTGAAGTGAAGTGTCGGTTGCATTCAAAAGTCTCTGCTCAGGAGAAAAGAACTGAAAAACTCTTCAGAGAGCCCAGCTCTCAGCCAAATCAAGAGCATCATCAACGACGATGTCCAATCTCGCGTGGATGAACTGAATGAAAAGCTGGAAAAATTGAAGGAACAGGTGGAGCGTGGTCCGAGCCAGTCTGATCTGATACGAGCTCTCCCCGGTGCATTGCAGGTGGGAACTCAAAAAAGCAGCGCCACCGCCGGAGCGTTTCAGGCGGCCGTTTCACACAACCTTGGAGCCGCAATCCGAAAAAGCCGACACGACATTGCGCAAGCTGTTGTTCCCATTGTTGGACCCTCCATACGCAGCTTT
Source organism: Silvanigrellales bacterium (assembly GCA_028285285.1). GTDB lineage: Bacteria > Bdellovibrionota_B > Oligoflexia > Silvanigrellales > Silvanigrellaceae > JANQPW01. Next base: position 3,594 of record JANQPW010000556.1, on the reverse strand, counting down.
GTGTTGAGCTTGCTCCGAGATCTCACTCTTTCCCTCAATCAGGTTATTGAGCAGAGCTTCACTCTTCAAGGACTCAAGTGGAGATACCGCGCCTGGCAAACAAAGCGGCCACTGAGTGAAATCGTTTTTGCAGACACACTTGTCTATCGGGTTGAACTAGTTGTGCTCATTCGTAAAGAATGTGGCACACACCTTCAATCAGCCTTCCACTCTTGTGGAAATGCAGCCACTCGTGAAAGCATGATCTCATCGATGTTGTCTGCTCTTTCACAGTTCGTCACCGAGGCCTTTGACCCCAAACAAAAACAAGAGCTCAAAACCGTGACCACCGATGACCTCACCGTTGTTTTAGAGCAGTGTGGCGAGGCCCTCGTGGCTGCTTTGGTTCGAGGGGTTCCACCGCCAGATCTGAAGATCAAATTGAAGGGAGCCGCTGAAGAAATCGCGGATATCTACTCCGAGTCTTTCGCAGACTTTAACGGCGACACGACAAACTTCGATGGTGCATCAGCTACGCTCGAGTCACTTCTCTTGAGCAGAGAAAAAAACCCTAAGAAAGAACGGCGAGGCTTCTTTCGATCAAATCTCAAGGCCATAGTCGTTCTTTGCACGCTCCTGATCACACTCTTTGTTGCAGCTGGCTATCACCTTCACAACGAGTTCAAGACCGACTCCGCCGTTTCTGAGTACCTCCATGAGTTGGGAACTTTACCAGGTCTTCATGTCACAAGAGTTTCTGGAAACAAAAGCCATGGCTTCGACGTGTATGGTCTCAAAGACCCCCTTCAGCAATCGCTGCCAACACTTTCAAGTTTTCTTCCAAACTCCGAGATTCCGTTTCGCTTTCATTGGTCCCCCATAGTTTCACTACACGAGAAGTTCACCCTGCACAGACTGAAAAATGCCCTGGCAGAAACGCCACCCGGCGATCACGTCGACTTTAAGATGAACGGTAGCGTATTGTCTGTCTCTGGGCGAACCACGCACGAGTGGATTCAGAATCTACTGATTGTGAGCCGTGCTCTGCCCGGAATTGAGGGTGTTGATCACAGCCAGCTGACCAACTCCAACCAGCGGAATTTTGATCAGGTTGTGGAAGAAATTGAAAAGATCGAGCTTCATTTCCGTTCACTCACCGAAGCCCTCAAAAGGGCCGAGGTTTATCTTCCCTTGATTGCCAGGCTCGAACTTGAAGCGCAAAAAATAGAGAAGCGATTCTTTGTGCGGCTACAAGCCCGGCCACGGCGAGGATTCAACCCCCTTCAGTTTCGTGTCGCTGTGGTCGACAAAATTGCGGGGCGTCTTGGCTGGAAACTGCAACAACGGGGCATCACTCGCTACCGAATCATCCGCACCCATGCACTTGATCCAGCAAGAGGAAACAAGAGCTTTCACACACTTAGCGCTGTGGTCAAGATTCAGGTGGACAAAATCGCGCAAAGAAACGAAGCGGAGGCAGACTAGTGCTGCGTTTTAAGGTTTGCCTGCTGGGAGAGACTGGCGTTGGCAAAACAAGTCTGATCAATCGGTTTGTTCGAAGCTTGTTCTCCGATAGCTTCCATTCGACTGTTGGTGCAAAAGTCGATCAGAAGAGTCTCAATATCGACGGACGACATGTTGAACTCATGATTTGGGATCTCGCAGGCGGCCTTGAAAACCAAGTTCTCTATCGCTCCTACCTTCGAGGTTCTCGGGGTATTATCTATGTCGCAGACGGCTCGCGTCTACAGAGCCTCTCCGCCCTTGATGCTTACCGTGGTGTGGCCCAAACCGTTGCACCGAAGCACCTCTCACTCACACTTGTGAACAAATCTGACATGGAAGGAAGCTGGAAAAATTCCCTCGCAGAAACGGACTCCGAAACAATGAAAGTGAGCGCGAAGACAGGAGAGCGCGTTGAAGAAGCCTTTGAAAAGGTTGCACGCATGCTTGTGGGAAGCTTGAGCCAATGACTACCAAAGATCTCCAACCCAATGAATCAACGCTCAAGCCCCGAACCGAAGTCTCATTCTCGGTTGACCGCAGCGGCAGCATCGTTGGAATTGATCCCGGTCGTTCTAAAGGAATAACAACACTTGAAGAGCTCAATCTCGTTCCTGGAAACCTCATTCAGGAGAGCATTTTAGGGCTGCACGACTTCTTTCCCCTCCCCTCCGTTCAACTCGAAGACGCAAAGATTCCCCTCATGTGTGTGAGTCCAAATGTGTGGTGGAATATTGAAATTGAAAAAGGGTCGGGACCTCTCTACGTTATTAAGATCATCGACTACTCCTATGAAGCAAGACTCCTTGCACACCTTCAGCAATCTCGGAACTCCATCTTACTGTATCTTGGGGAAACCTCTCCGCAGCAGGCTGAGTTTCACACTGAAGATCTCCTCATTGTGCTGGATCATATTCTTGGGACAAGTAAAGACAAGAATCCCCTACCCCCTCCTACCGAAGTGGAGAGCATCATTTCAAGCTTAAACAGCCTCATCTATTTGGGAACCATAAAACATGACACCCCCTCGTCTCATCGCCAGGTGTTTGACCTGCAGAAAGCCGTTCGCGAGGTTGTTAAATTGACGCAGAAACAGGTCCCCCACCGGAGTATTAAACTCAATTTCGACTCTCTCTCAACAAAACGCAGCTTACTCATTGCCAATCGCAGAAATCTGGAGATGCTCCTGCTCAACCTCATGAGCAATTCAATCAAATTCAGCGATGAAGGTGACGTTGAAGTGAATATACAACTCACCCAAGAGAAGGGAGACTGGCTTACTCCCCAGCTTCGCATTTCGGTAAAAGACAGCGGCATCGGCTTTCCAAAAGACGCAGATCCGCTTCGTTTTTGCGCACCCTTCAAAAAGGGAACGCATGGGAAATCAGGGGCTGGAATTGGGCTGACCGTTGTGCGAGAGATACTGAACTACTGTCAAGGTGAAATTTTGTTTGAAACTCCCCGGTCTGGAAAAGGATCACAAGTGAGTGTGATTCTCCCATTAGAAGAGCGCTCTGCCCCCCAGGCAAACAAAAATGAGACCCTCTACAAAGTTCACACTTGCAGCGCCCGCGAAAGGCGCAGAAGAGCCTCCCACCCTCCTATAAAAAAAGCCTTGCTTGCCGACGACGACACCTTAGTCTGCTGCATCGCAAAGCATCTCCTTGAGGAGGTTTGCGAGGAGGTGCATGTGGTTCAGGATGGCCGTGAGGCGCTCATTCAGTGGTCCAGTGGCAAATATGATTTCCTTGTTCTCGACAATGATATGCCTCATCTAAAGGGCTCCATGGTGAGCCGTGCGATTCGGACCCTAGAAGGAATGTATGGCAACACAACTTGCCCCATCATCATCATCACAGCGGCACCGGAGGGCACTCTCAAAGATGTGCAAGAAAAGTCTCTAGCCAGTGCAGTTTATTCAAAAGTTCATCTGAAGAGGCTGGACCACCTGGTGTTGTCGGAGTGGAACCGAGCTCACTGAAAATAAAGTGCATCTGAGGCACAAAGAGCTCATTAGAAGCGGTCTCATAAACCTAAGTTCGCATTTTTCGTAGACAGACCCTAAAATTTTCGCAAACATTTTTGAGGTTTGCGATGAAGCTTACAGAAAGC
>JANQPW010000651.1 GCA_028285285.1 Silvanigrellales bacterium | reverse complement strand
GCGAAGGGTTGAGATTGCGGAGATCTGTCAAACTACTGGGAGCCGCCCAGAAAGTGAAGCCTCTGAAGAGAAGAGCCTCTACCCCAGCCTTGAAAAAGGCGGGGGCAAGCTCGCTCGTTGAAGGAGGAAGTGCCTTGCGCACATCGCAAAAATCCAGGGAATCAAGTCTGAACCCGATTTTTGATCAGGCTTGAGCAGTTTCTTTGGAGCGGGTGAGTCTTTATGGCGGGCAGCCGAAAAGAAAAGCTTGCTGATCAGTGGTTCAAAAGGGCACTGAGCAATTTGGCCCGAGCCAAGCAGGAGTTGCCCGAGGGGGCTGTCTACGAAGACAGTTGTTTCGACGCGCAGCAGGCTGCAGAAAAGGCTCTCAAGTCTCTTTGTGTTCTTCACGGAATCCGATTTCCCTACACCTATGACATCTTAAAACTGCTGGATTTGCTAGAAAAGGAAGGTGTGCAGATCCCCTCTGGGGTGCATGAGGCCACGACTCTAACCGACTATGCCGTTGTGACACGTTACCCTGGATGGGGAGATCCGGTATCAGCGGCAGAACTCAAGAAGGCGGTGGCCCTTGCAGACAGGGTTTGCAAATGGGTCGGCGAGGCAGTTTTGGAAGTAGGTCGGGAAAAGGAGCAAGAATGAGGGCAAGAGCATGCTTTGCGCTCAAACTCCACACAGAGCTTCAATGCGTCTGATTTCCGCCCTGAGGTGCTCCACAAGTTCGCGGAGCACTTTTCCGGGAGGCCGGCTGCGCTCCGTCACCACGGTGAGGGTGTAGCTGGAGTCCCAGCCATCCGGAACTTCAAGCGCAACAACCTGATTCGGGGTGAGCTTTGTGATGATTTCGGGAAGGAGCGTCCAGGCGTCGGTGTTTTCAACATAGGCCAGTGCTGTGAAGTAGCTATCGAAGGTGAGCGTGGGTTCAATTCCGAGATCGTGTTGCTCAATAGCCGGATGTTGGGCGCAGACATCGATTCCCTCCGAGGAACGGGCCGCTGCGAGAGGGAAGTCGGCAAGCTGGTTGATCTGGTTTTTTCGTGATCTGAGAAAAGGGTGACCTTTGCGCACGACAGGCACGAGTGTTCCTTTGTGGAGGGTCTCCAGTTGGAGCTTCACGTGAATGAGTGGGCTCAGGCACAGCCCGAGGTCGACCCTTCCTTTCAAAACTTCCTCCACAACAGTTGCCGAGCGAACACTCAGCAGATCACATTGAAGCAGCGGGTAGCTTTCTTGGGTCTTGGTCCAGGCTTCTACGAGCAATTGATCGGCGAGCAGTGGAGTGCCTGCGATGTTGTACACACCTCGCAGTGAAGCCTGCGCTTTGTGATGTGTGAAGTCTTCCTTAACACTTTGTGCTTGCTCAAGAAGCAGGCGTGCTCTTTCTGCGAGGAGTTCTCCCGACTTGGTGAGTCGGATCTGGTTTCCGTGTTTGAGAAACAGTGGCTGTCCAAACTCTTCTTCGAGTTTTGAGATGGCGTGGCTCACGGTGCTGGGGCTGAGGCGAAGAATTTGTGCGGCTTTTCCCACATGTTGGTGGGTTGCTGTCGTCAAAAAATACTTCAGTTGATCAAGGGTCATCTCAGGCTCCTTCCCCGTGAATCTGGCCTCTTGTTCGATTTTTTTCAATATGAAAGGTGATTATTTTTCATTTTATTGTGTGTTTTTCAACTGGTAGCTTCTGGCTCAGGTCAACAAAGAAGGTGTGAAATGATCCAGAAATTTGAATCTAAAAATCTTCTCGATGCCTATGGGATCCAGTGCCTGGCCCACGACCGGCAGCTCATGGGCAACCCACCGCTGCAAACAACCTGGTGTGTGGTTGAAAAGGGCGGCAGCACCATTCCTCACCTTCATGTGGAGCCCGAGGTTTTCATTGCTCTCAGCGGCAGTGCTGAGGTGCAAGTGGGCAAAGAAGTCTTGAGTTTTGAAAAAGGTGACGTCGTTCACCTTCCCTCGGAAGTGAAACACTGTGTGCGAAATGTTTCCGATGATGAGTTCACATTTCTTTCAGTGTATTGGCCGCCTGAGCCAGCCCGAAAGGGAGAAAAATACAGAATTGTTGCAGCACCACCAACACCAAATGGCCGTCTCCATCTTGGCCACATTTCAGGGCCTTACCTTGCCGCAATGGCTCTGAGGAATCACCTGACCCAACAGGGAGCAGAGGTGGAAACCCTTTGCGGGAGTGATGACCACCAGAGCTATGTGTGTGTGGCCGCTGAGTCGGCTTCGAAAGATCCTGCACATTTCTGTGCGGAAATGAAGAAAGACATTCAGAGCGATTTTGCTGCGGCTGGAATTGAATGGGACCGACTTGTTTCTCCCCTTCAAAATGAGAGTTACCGAGAAGCGGTGCAAAAGCAGTTTGTTCAGCTCGTGGCAGAGGGAGTGTTTCGCAGAAAAAGCGTGGCAGTAGCGCTTGGAGAGAGCTCAGGTCAGGAGCTTTATGGTGGCTACATTTCAGGGCAGTGCCCTCATTGCGACACCCTTTCTGGGGGTGGGTTGTGTGAAGCCTGCGGCTTGCCCAATGGAAGCACTGACTTGGGTCGCTTCACGGGAACAGGCTGTGACGCACGGGGATTGATCTCTCAAGGTGAAAGGTTTGTGCTTCCCCTCGGTGACTATGCGGGAGAGCTCCGTGCCGTGCTTCTGGGCATTGAAATGCCGGGGCAGCTCCGCCGAAAGCTGCTCGGAATTGTTGATAGGGGCCTTCCAGAAATGGTTGTGAGCCATGAAGCACCTTGGGGATTAAAGGCCACTCTAGAAAGTGATCAAGTTGTGGATGAGTGGATTGAAATGGCTTTGGCCTATGCGGCAGAACTCCCTCATGACCGGCCCGCAGAGAAGCTCATCCAGTGTTTTGGCACCGACAACGCGTACTACTATGGAATTGTTCACCTAGCTGTTTATTTGGCTTTGGGGAGAGAAGATCTCATTCCCCACGCTTTTGTTGTGAATCATTTTTTACAGCTTGAGGGGGAGAAGTTCTCCACAAGCCGATCTCATGCCATTTGGGTTTCTGATCTTCCCCGTTCCTTTCCAGCGGAAGTTCTGCAGTTGTATTTGAGCCTGATTCGTCCCGAGGAGGGCAGCACAAATCTCACGCTTGATGGCTTTCTCCAGTTTGTGAAAGGTCGTTTGTTGGAAACGTGGCAGCCTGCACTGCTGGCTCTGCACTGGAAGTCGTGCCGGAAACCGGAGCCGGTGCAGTCTTCACATTCCCATCTGCTTTCGTCAGGTGTTGTGCCTTCGATTGAGAATGTTCTTCAAAAGGCGCTGGCGTGTGCAGAGGAACCTTTTCCGCATTGGGGCCGCTGGGTGAGTCGGGTTGAGCGAGTTTTTGATCTCTTGAACGAAGAGAACATCACCAGCTGTCACCCCTTTGGTGCGGCCCATGTCTTGGCTCAGCTCACACGTCTTTTGGCGCCACTCAGCCCTCAGCTGGCGCGGCGGTTGGAGAGCTTGGCAGAGTCTTCCCAGGGAGAAGATGATCCCTTTGGTTTTCGCAGTGCTGTGAAGGGAATTGAGGTGCTGCTTGCCGAGAAGCAGGGAGCCGTAAAGTGAAGGTGGCTATCATTGGCGCGGGAATCACGGGTGCGTGGACCTTTTGGAATTTGGCCAAGGCAGGCCTGAAGCCCGTTTTGATTGAAAGGAACACAGCCTCCAGTGGCACTTCCTCTCATGATTCAGCCCTTTTTCGCTTGGTTCATGCCAGTGATTCCATCAGTTGCATGGCACAAGATGGGCTTGCAGATATTCACGGTCTCTTGCAACGAAACACAGACCTCAGACGTCAAGTGACGGGCTCGCTTTATTGGGCTGATGCTCAGAACTCGGGCTTGTTGCGGGGTCGCGCCGAGCGTTTTTCAAGTTTTGAATGGCCGGTGGTTTACATGACTGAAAGTGATGGTCGTGAATTGTTTCCCAGCTTCAACTGGCAGAATAGGGTTGGGCTCTTCGAACCAAACGCATTTCGTTGTGATCCTAAGGAAGTGGTTCTCGTGCTGATTCGAGAGGCCCAGCAGATGGGGGCTACGGTGATGGAGCGAACGTGCGTTCAAAACATCGCTAAAGAACAGCGGAGTTTT
>JANQPW010000554.1 GCA_028285285.1 Silvanigrellales bacterium | reverse complement strand
AGGGGTAGTCTCTTCGCCGGCCCTTCGCGATCCCCTTCTGGAGCGCTAGCTTTCTTTGCCCAGCTGCGGCACCGTCTTGAGAGTGAGGCCTCTCAATCTCCACATCAAGAATCTCATCTTGAAAAACCGAAACATTTTGTTTTCCTGAGAGCACAGCTCGAACGGGGGCTGCGATATCCGCCGGATTGAGCCCCGCTGTGGCAACCTGATAAAGCAAGGGCTGGAAGAGGTGGTGATTCTTTTTGTCAACAATCGTGACTTCCAAGCCTCGCTTGGCTCGTGCCAGGCCAAGAGCCGTGTTGAGCCCGGCAAACCCTGCCCCCACAATCAACACACGAACTGGAGCCTCTGTCTTCTTCGAGCCCATCTTTCACCTCCCGAAACCAGAGCGTAGCAAAGGAAGTGACAAAGATCAGGCTGCGGACTTCAGGTGTTTCCTCAAATCTCGCCCTGTAGCTCTTGAATATCTTCAACAAGATCAGCAATTTCTGCAGTGAGATGAAGCCGTTGTGCATCGGTCATTTGCTCACAAATACGCCGAATTGCCACGAACGTCTTAACTCGAAGGCGCGCACGAGTGTCCATTTTCTCACTCTCCAAAAGCAGTTTCTTCGCTTCCACACCAGATGCCCGAGGAGCACTCAGAAAACGGCGCAGATGTGTGACAATCTGCTGCCTCTGCTTCAATTGCGGGAATTGCTCCACAAACTCCTGCTGACGACGCAAACTCAACCTGTGGTTGGCCACATCAAGAGATTGTGTGGAAATAATGTGCTCTCGAACAATCTGCACCTGCGCCGGAGACAAATCTCCAAGCCAACTCTCAAGGCGATCCTGAAAACGATCAAGGCGCCAGTCGATATATTCAGTCTCACTCTCAGCAAGAAGCCGAAAACGCTCAAACCGGGTTTCATTGCGGTCTTTGTTTTGTTCGGCCACATTTTGATACTGCCTTGGCTCGACCTGATCGAGAAACTCAACAACGTCTGGGAAAGCTCGATCAACAAGACGAACCCACATTTGATGCATCTGCAGGGCAGCCCACTCCAGGGTGACCTCGACATTCTCCTTGTCTTCAACTTTCTTCTTCAAAAGCAGAAGGCTCGATCGCAGCCGCGGCAGCTCATTCTTGCGATGCCACTCCATAAACAACTCGGCTCTCTCAGAGACAAAGTCATCTTGAGACGAGGTCAAGTCAAATGAGTCGTCAACGGCAGACACAATCCAATTGTCGGCAAAACCATAGGCAACTTTGCGAAAGCTACAGCTGGAAAGAGAGCTGGAGATGACAAAAGCCAAAACAAGCCAAGCAAGCATTGTTCTCAGTTTCATAGGGCTCCATTCCTCCAATCTCAGTAGGTGTTCCAAGGCCTGCTTGACCAGGGCCTCAGTTTGGGAGACGACGTTCTAAACAAAAACACCCTAAAAGGAGCATGACATGAAAAAAGTCATCTTGCCCACACTTTTCCTCTCCGCTGCCACAACACTGATCGGTTGCGGTGTTCATATGGAAAGCTCCAATGACACCCAGGGCTCAGACAAGGCCAGTGTCACATTGGCACAGAAATTCCTCAAGGGATCTTGGAAATCAATGGGCCGCGACGGCGCTTTCACTGTTTCCATTCCCGAACAGCTCAAGCGAGTGGAGGTCTTTGCGACCAACACCGACGTTCAACGCTACTCGAACGAAGACCTTGAAGTCTCCACAAATTTTGGCTTCTTTGCGGAAACAGCCAACTCCTACAACACGACCATCTCCAACCGAAGTGCGGCCATCAGCCATCACTTCGACGTAGACTCAAACAACCCTCTCAAGCATCGCTCGGTGCTGCTCTTCTCCAAACCAGTGGAAAGGGAAAACAGTCTCAGCGTGGTGGTGCGCTACAGCTCTGAATCTCTCCGACCTGTTGCGGAGCGCATTCTGCGCTCCACTTCGATCTTGAGCTCTTCAACGGAAAACTAAACCGCGTGCGAGCCCTGAGAGCCTTTTCTCAGTTGTTTTGGCAGTAGTGGTCGTAAAACCGGTCGCTACCACCCGTCTCGTCGAGTCGATCACACTCCGCTTTGCGCATCCTATGGCCGTGAACCACGATAGCAGCCAACATTCCTTGTGTGAGTTCCGGCTGCTGATCAAGATTTCGAGACAAAGCGTCTGTCTCTTCCAGGGAGGGAACTCTCAGGGCAGCCAACTCGTTGAGGGCTGAATCGGAGAGGCCAAGGCTTCGCAAGCCAGAGAGCTCACCCTCATTGGCAACATCGAGAGCCTGAATGAAGCGCTCTGCCGACTCAAGGCTCAACTCATGAGTGGAAGCAAAGTCGGCCACATCCAGATTTTCATAAGAAGGCCAGGCAGAAAGAGATTCAACCGAGTAAGGATTGACCTGTTGCGCAGCGTCGGCAACCAGAGGGCAAAAACGCCTTCTCACAACATACCGGCAGCGGTTCACCCTCTCGCCCCAATAGTTGTAGTGGTGGCGACACACACGCTCGCGATAACCGCAATTGCCATAGGCACTTCCCGCAGCTATGGTTGCACCAACAGCCACTACAGCAGCACCAATGGCAAACTCTGTTTCATCGCAAGCCTGCAGCATTGGCGTGGCCAATAAACCGAGAGAAAGGGAACACACAGAAATTCGGGACCATTTGTATTGCAACATGACGACCTCCAAAATGATTGATCGAGTGCCTGAGATCATACCGCTGGGCAAGGCTCATGAAACCCACGAGCCCGCCCTGGAAAAGGTTAGAATATCAAAACTATAAATAAACAACTAAATAGATTGAACTCTTCTTGTTTTCCGGTAACTCTGAAAATAAAGTAAACAAGATCGCCTCTAGAAGAACGATCTGAGATCTTGAGATGACTCATCGCGCATGTCGGGCTGCGCAGCAGCCCCTGGTTCACTGTCACCAGACGCAGAGGAGTCAAGACCATACATTCCCAAGGCATGACGCAACTTGCGAGAGCCCGGCTCAAACCCTGCAGTGGCAGGAACAGCGACCCCACCTTTCCCTCGAGTGGGCTTGCCAGTCTTTGGATCAATGTTCACATACTTGATAGAG
>JANQPW010000620.1 GCA_028285285.1 Silvanigrellales bacterium | reverse complement strand
CAAAAGGGGAGAACTGAAGCGGCGATTGGTTGGGCCGCGTGTTTTCTACTGGCTTGCGTTCTCCTTCCTGGAAGGGCCCTGGCCGTGCCCCCTTCTTTCATGCTCGACGAAACGAGTAGTCTCACACATGTGGAGTGGTTCCGTTTTGAGAACTCGCGGTTTTCAGTCTATGCCGACCGTCGTGCGGAGCCACTTGCGCGGTATGGCTTGCAGGCCCTTGAAGAGGCGTATCCGGCTTTCAGTGAGCTTCTGGGTGTGCACCTTCATGGCCAACCACCGCTGTTTCCGAAACCAGAAGAAAGTCTGGAGTCTCCCTTTTCCAAGATTCCCGTGGTCATCAACACTGCGACCACGGTGGGAGGCTTTGCCAACCCCTTCACACAGAATCTCGAATTGAAGATCTCAAGAGGTTCTCAAAAATCTCTGTTTCAGCACGAGCTGGCACATCGCATCATGTATGAGCACCTGGATCTCGGCATCGGAGCTGGCGGAAGAGCGTTCACTCTCACGATGACCCCGGCGTGGTGGTTGGAAGGTCTTGCTGAGCATCTCACTGAAAGTGTAGGTTATTCTCTCACCCGCGGCATAGCGCGATCCATGGCGCTGCATGGCCGTTATTTGAGTTGGAATCGTCTTCACTCACTCTACCAAATCAGTTCCTACGATTTGTTTCTTCGGGGTTATGTGACCTCAGGTCAATTCTTTCGTTACTTACTTGAATCACCCGAAACCCCCGATCTTTATGGTATTCATCGTGACCTCCTCAAGTGGGTCTTGATCCCTCCTTTTGTGACAGCAGCAGATTTCTTCTTCTGGGGAAACTTCGAAAAAACGGGTCATGCTGTTTATCAAGACTTCATGGAAGCAGAGAAGCTGAAGTGGGAAAAGCGCACGAAGGGCGTGCCGTCTGTGTGGGAACAAAACTTGGGCAAGACGCTCTACACGTCTGAGGCAACCCCCTATGTCAATATCGTGAAAAATGGCTCTGTGAGCTCGAATCTTTTCACCAAGGTCTTTCCGAGTGCGCTTCTGGCAAAAAAAGAAGGAGAAGCAGAACGCTTGCGCTTTCCGGTTGGTATTAAGGGCGGCGCCTTCTTCCGCACCTATGAGTCGGAATCGGGCTCGGGCATCACAGCCTGGTCGCTCACAAATGAGCGCAATGAAAAAGGCATTCGGGAGCACACGTTACAGCGGTTTGAGCTTCCAGATGGCTTTCCGGACCAAAAAGAAGTGAGTCTTCAGGGGCATGACTTCAAGCTTCGGAGCTTCGGTCTCAAGACAGCCTTTCCTGATCACCAGGTGATTGATTTGGCCGCACTTGACTCCGATCGGGCTCTGCTGCTTCTCAACGACCAGGGCACAACGAAACTCGTTTTGTTTCAGGCCAGCACACAGTCCATGGCTCTTCGCAAGACCTGGCAGGTCCCGAACGAGGTTTCGTTTTTGCCAGCGGTTCCAGGCCGTGCCAGGAATTGCGCACGCGTTCTTCTGGATGCCGATGAACACGTCACCTCCATAGAAGAGCATTGCTGGAAGGAAGGTTCTGAGAAGGTTCTCTTACCGCCGCGGCAGTTCACGGTGCTGGGTGCGAGCGACATGCACGACGGGCGTCTGCTGCTCACTGTGGCCTGGAAGGATCTCGTTGGGGTTGTGATACATGACCCAAGTGGCCTGCGCTCAGAGACCCTCGGTGTTGTGAAAGAGTGGATTGCGGCACCTCAACCTTCATACGAACCCGGGAAGCCTTTTTTTTGGTTCCATGATGGCGATGAGTACAGGTTTCAAAAAATGGACCTCGCTCAACTGAAGGAGAGTTTTGAACGGGCCAGAGAGGTCGGAGAATGGTCTGAGGATCTGCGGGAGTTGCCTGCTTGGTCGGAGTATGTGCCTCCCTTCGAGCTCCTTCTTGCGGAGAAGAGACGCTCGGCTGGCTCTCTGGGCTCCAACTCGGGAGAAGATAAAAGGAACAAGGACAGCTCCGAAAGTGTTGAGGTGAAATCTTCAGAGAGCCCAGCAAAGTGGTCTGAGGCTCGTTACCGGTCTCGTCATTGGTTCACATACCCACTGCCAGATCCCACTCCTTTGTTTGGCGGGCCTGCCCTTTACTTGTTCTCGGTTCCCTTTATTGACGAAATGGAGCGTTACCAGGTTTCACTCATCACCGACTACAACTTTGTTACAGAAAAAGCGAACCTCACGCTTTCCTTCTTGTCTCGTCGGGTTGGGGAAGGCTTAGGAGTGAGCGTCTTTTCAAGAGAGCGCTTCAATGGCCTCTATTCGATCTACAACTGTGCCGTGGAAGGTGAGCCTTTGTTGTGTGTGAACCCCGAGCCCGTTGCTGGGGCGTCACGGCGGTTTCATTTTCTCAGAGAAAGTGGTGCTCAGGTGAGCACTGAGCTGAGGTTCAAGCCCACGAGTTTACGGCTCACGACAGCCGCAGAGGTGGCTGCTCTCCGCCCTTCGCTGGGCTCTCGTTCGGCGGTGTTGGGGGCCCAAGAGGCCACGCTGCTGAGTCTGAGTGCGGGCTTGGCTTTCACGATCTTTGAAACAGCCTTCTATCTCGGGAACTCCTCGCGCGATCAAGGCCATCATCTGTTGCTCAACAGCACCATGACCCTGTCGGCCGAAGAGAATCTGAGCTTAGGGGAAGTGAGAGATGGTCTTGGGCAGGAGACCTCCAGCGGGCAGTTGCATTTTCAGAATCTGTCCCTTTCGGTGGGACAGGTGTCTCAATACCGCAGTAACAAGCTCAGCTTAGGCGCGGATCTGGGAACAACCCTGGGAGAGCACACACTCAACCGCAAGCAGGTCTACACCCCATACCGCACTTTCTTGAGCGGGAGTGCCAGCTCTCTCAACAAACTCAACTTTCCCGTGTGGGGAGAGCGTCGGCTGTTCGGGTATTCTGCGGGCGACTGGCGATATCGACTTTCTGCTGAGTTCTCGAGACCGCTGATCTCTGAGCTTGATTGGCGTTTGACCATCATCTTCTTCGAATCTCTCGATGCCGAAGTGGCCTTTGGTCGGGGTGGGGTGGCCAACGAAGATGATCTTTCTGACGCAACTGTGGTAGACAGTGTGAGTGCGGCCGTCCGACTGAACATGGATATCAAGGGGTTTCGTGTGTTTCCGGCGGTGGCTTACGGCCAGCTGCTGGGCGACTCCCAAGGCGATGTTTTCGTGGAGCTCTCTTTCAGCGAGTTCTTTTGAGGCCGAGAAAGAGACAAACAATGACAAAGACATCACAACTTTCATTGGCGGCTTGTTTTGGTCAGGGTGAGGCCGTCGAATCTCTCTACCCGGGTGTGGAAGATTCATTCGTGTCGGGTGAAGGAAGCTCCCGCCCTTTTAAGGTGAGCTACAGGGCCATTGATGCCCATGTGCCACTGCCCCTCAAAGGTGATGAATTTCAGCCTCCCCCTCCTGTTGAGGGAACAAAATGGTTGCTTGCTGAAGTCGTGTTCACTCGGTTGTGCCATGGCCCTCCCGGAAAGGCACATGGTGGGAGCTCTGCCGCAGCCCTCGATGAGTTCATGGGGGGAGTGGCTTGGATGAACGGCCGCTCGGTTCTCGCTCGGAGCATTCAAATTGACTTTCGCCAGCCGGTTGCTCTGGAAGTCAAGCACTATGGGCTTTCTCTTATGGG
>JANQPW010000598.1 GCA_028285285.1 Silvanigrellales bacterium | reverse complement strand
AAGAACCCATTTTCGCCCTCGAGCACCAGTGGGATTTCTGGAACCAAAACGAAGTCAACATCGCTCACAGAAGCCGCGGCGGTTGCTGTCAACATGCCGCTGTTGCGTCCCATGAGCTTCACGAGTCCGATACCGTGGAAAGCACCACGAGCTTCGGTTTGGGCAGATCGGAGCGCTTCCGTGGCCTTGGCAACGGCCGACTCAAACCCGAAGCTTTTGCTCACCCAAAGAATGTCGTTGTCAATTGTTTTAGGGATGCCAATCACCGAAATGGGGAGTTGCCGTCGGGTGATTTCTTGATAGATCGCTTGAGCCCCTGCCAGAGTTCCATCACCACCAATTGTGAACAGCACATTGATATCGCGGAGCACTAGGGCGTCGACAATGGTCTTCGGCGAAGAGTTGCCGCGGCTGCTCCCGAGGATGCTGCCTCCCTCGAAGTCAATGTTTTGGACGGATCGAGAATCGAGACGTCTCCAGCCAAAGCGGAAGCGTTTTGATTCGGCATCATGTGAAAACCCATAGTATCCGAAGGGGACACCATAAATGTGTTCCACATGGTAGCGATCGTGGAGAAAGGTCACAATGCTTTGCACCACATTGTTCAAACCCGGGGCTAACCCGCCACAGGTGCAGATGGCCGCTTTTGTCGATTGAGGATCGAAAAAAATCTTTTCGGAAGCCCCAGCCAACTCGAAGGACTTCAGCGAGCTCAGATCGCACTTGCCGTCTTGATCGGCTTTTTGAGCCAGTGAGGCGCTGTCAATGTCAACAAGCACCCGGTTTGCCGGGTTCCCCACGAAGTTGTTGACTCCAAACGATCCTCTGAGAGGTGAGGGTCTCGTGGACTTTCCAAAGATTTCGGTGAGGCTGGCGACTTGCAGCATGTCACGGGTGAGTCTCATTCTGCAGGTGTCTCTCCTAAATTTCGCAGATGCTCTTCTGCTCGGCAAAGATATCAACGAGCGAAGCCGCTGCCAAATCGATCAATTCATTGAGCTCCGCGCGCGAAAAAGGCTTTTGTTCAGCGCAGCCTTGGACTTCCAGCAAATCGCCAGAACCCGTCATAACCACGTTGAGGTCGGAGTCTGCCTTTTGGTCTTCGTTGTAGTCGAGGTCCACAAGGGGTTGACCTTCAACAATTCCAACAGAGATGGCGGCAACCGACTCACGAATGGGATTTGTCTTGAGCTTACCCGCCTTCAGCAGCTTTTCAATGGCGAGGTGAAGGGCGATGTACCCACCAGTGATAGAGGCGGTTCGTGTTCCGGCATCTGCCTGGAGCACATCGCAATCGATGGTGATCGTGCGTTCACCCAGCTGTTTGAGGTCGACCACGCCTCGAATGGAACGCCCGATCAGCCTCTGGATTTCCTGGGTGCGCCCGCCCACATTTCCCCTCTCACGGCGGGACCGATCATGAGTGGACGAGGGCAGCAACGAGTATTCGGCCGTGATCCAACCTTGGCCACGACGGCCCCGCATCCAGTTGGGAACCGACTCTTCTACGCTGGCTGTGCACAACACACGAGTGTCTCCATACTCCATGAGCACGGATCCAGCTGCGTACTTAGTGTACCCAGGTGTGATCTTCAAAGGTCTAGGTTGGGAGGGTGCACGGTCAAAGGAGCGCTTGAACATGTCAGATTTCCTTTTATGAGTGAGATCAGGCCGCCTGACGTGGCTTCGACGAGGGCGCGCTGTGGGGATCTATCTGTGATTGGTGCGAAGGGAGGGACTTGAACCCTCACAGCCGAAGCCACTCGCACCTGAAACGAGCGCGTCTACCAATTCCGCCACCTCCGCGAATCACAATGTAGCCATTAGGCGGATCCATGCGTGGTGTCAAGCTGCCTTGCCTCAATATGGGCTCACAGTCGAGTTTTGTTCCACATGACGGAGTTGTCTTCACAGAGTGTCTTCAGCTCAAGTGACTGAGCAATGCGGTCAGTGACAAATTGCACAAGATCGGCAATTGAGGTGGGTTTGAAGTAGAAACCCGGCATGGCAGGAACAAGATGAGCTCCCGCTTCTGCGAGGAGAGTCATGTTTCGGAGATGGATCAGGTTCAAGGGTGTTTCCCGTGGAACAAGCACCAAACGGCGGTTTTCTTTGAGCATCACGTCAGCACAGCGCTCCAAGAGGCTGCTGCTCATGCCATGGGCGACACGACCCAGAGTGCCCATGCTACACGGCACGACGCACATATGAGTGGCCCCAAGAGATCCACTCGCTATGGGCGCATAGAAGTCGTCGTGACGAAAAACCTTCAGCTGCTCAAGGTGTTCAGGAGAAAGGTCTAGGGCAGCTGCTCGTTCGCAAAGTGCTTCATGACGCTGGAAGCGATCGGTTTGACTCGATTCCAGAACACCAGCCAAGAGAGAATCGGGAGTTTCTGTTTGGACCACCTTTCGCGCTGTGGGGCTAGCCACAAGGTAAGTGCGAATGTGTTTGCGAAGACAACGCTGCACAAGGGCATCGGCATAGAGACTGCCACTGGCCCCGGTGATTCCCACCACCAACCGAACCTGTTCTGAAGACATGACCCACCTTCCTCCTGCAGGCTCATCGGTGTTCGCAGCCCGCCTCTCAGTCAAAATGAAGGCCTAGCAAAAAGTCGACCCCCAAACCAGCAAAGGGAGGGCTTGCTGTCCAAAAATGGGCTCCGAGGGAAAACTGCCAGTCGTTAACGCTCCACACCATCGTTGGATGAAGGTGCAGCGTTGGAGCCAAGAAGACAGCGCGATCTAGAGATCGCCGGCCCGGAGAGACTTGAGAGCCCAGCGCCTCCTTGAATTCCTAAGGTGAATTGGTTTGAAAAGGGAACCTCTTTTCGAGCCAGAGCAAAGAGTTGGAGAAAGAGTCCGTCTAAAACTCGAGAACCTTGCTGACTCACGGGTGGGTCTAACCTCACTTCGCTGAGAAGCGCTTGAGCGCCCCACACGCTCCCCAAGTTGAGCGCGACGCCCCATCGGGCATACGGCCTCAAAGCCCAGTGAAAATCTCTGTGAGATTCTCCCACACGGCCCCAGCCAATTCCTCCATGCACCGATAGGGTGTGTTCGGGGTCTGTTGAGAACCCTTGGTTTGGTTCTGAGCGATTCAGCTTCCGTTCGCCGGGTTCTTTTGCTGCAATGTGCATCTCGTTGCGACCGTGTGGAACAACACCCTGCGCAATATGGTTTTCAGTCTTCCTGCGACACAGTTTCTGAACGTGAAAGGCCTCTCCTGCTGTGAAGAAGAGCGGGGTGTCAGCCTTCACTCTCAGGCCATTTGCAGCCACTTCACATTGAGAGGGGTACCACCACAGCTGGTGCAGGTGCACTTTGATGAGAGGAGCAGGGTTGGTCTCGGAGTGGGTGGAGACCTCCCCGAGCTGCTGTCTGACCTCGGGAGACATGACCTCACGAAGGGCAGTTGGAACGGGCACCTGACTGTGTCGGTTGAGGAATCGCTGCGCTGACGTGCTGCTGTTGAGCCAACGCATTTCGAGCAAAAGAAGGGCGGCATCGGACACGAAGGTTTTGTTGTGGGAAAGAGCTTGAGCTTGTTTGAGTCGGAGCTCAGCAATCCACTGTGTCTTTTCTTCGTCACTCAGCTGCTCTTTGAGCGCTTCAGACTGACGCAGCTCTTCAAGGCCCAAATAGAGAATCTCACTTTCAAAGGCAAGGGCTGGGTTGGTTGTTAGGCACAGAAAAGCTTTGGCCAGAACGAACATGGGGAGACGGAGAGTTTTTTTCAGTGATTCTTGGGGGAACACACCCATGGTTTGAGTCCTGTTTCCGAGTTGGAGTTCGCACAAAGCTCTGGCGTAGCTGAGGTTGTTTGCTCAGGAAATGGACAACTTTTGGGAGCTTATTCTGCCAAACTTATTTTTTCATTAGAAATATAAGATGGTTACAAGATTTTTGGGTTGGCATGCATTTTTCTTCTTGAGGTCTAAATGATCCATTGGCTTAGAGGTGGTGGTGCGACTCAAACTCTCTCACAATCAAAAACTCCGGTTGAGGGCCGGGCTCCTGACTTTTTGCTTTGCCGTCGTCATTGGGGCCGCTTTTTCGGCCCTGCGCCTGGCCAGAGTTGAACATCTTCTCTTCCAGCAGTTCCAAGAGAATGTGCGTAATGTGCCCGTCATACCACCTGAGAGGAGCCCGGTTCCGTCGCAAC
This sequence comes from Silvanigrellales bacterium, assembly GCA_028285285.1. Lineage (GTDB taxonomy): Bacteria > Bdellovibrionota_B > Oligoflexia > Silvanigrellales > Silvanigrellaceae > JANQPW01. The sequence continues at coordinate 460 of JANQPW010000598.1, read as the reverse complement.
ATGATATTGATTTGGCGGTTGAGCTCTACAGCATAGAAACGGGTCCCCACATCGATGGTCCGTATTTTGACCCCGAGCTTCAAGATCGAGGGCTCACAACTGGAAGCACTTTGCCTGGGCCGCGAAGCGTGTTGATCGGCCCTGCGGCGTTCACAAGCTGGGCTGTGTTGGGCTCCACGCTTGGCCATGAAATCGAGGTGCATGGCAAGCAGTCTTTTCTGGGAATCGTGATGCAGGACGAGTTTTCGCGCATTGTGTCTGGAATTTCACTTGGAGACTTCGCTTTTGCGGGAGCTGCGCTGGGCGACACCGACTCCGGACGGGTGACCTATGGAACCTGGCGTGCAGAACGAGATGCCTATGAGTTTGAGCTGAAAAACGCCAAGCGGTTTGGTTTGTCGAGCGAAGAAGTCCGGCTCATTCAGGAGGTTATGGAGTCATTCTACCCACAACGGTGATC
>JANQPW010000550.1 GCA_028285285.1 Silvanigrellales bacterium | reverse complement strand
TTGAGCAAGCCAGAAGAGCGGCGCTGATCGGACCAAAAGTTGGGATCGGTTTGGCTTTCAGAGTCGATCTCGAGCACGCGCTTGCGTTTGAGAGGCGTGTCAAAGTGACCTCCGGATGGGTTCGAACTTTTCCTGAAGGGCTGACAGTTCGTTGCGTTGCACTTCGCTCATGGGGCTCTCCTGCTGTGTCACGTGTCACCAATAAGGCACAATTCAATAACTGATGTAGCGCTGATTGATTGGCAACTCAAGAGACGAAGCATTTCAACGCTCCTCACCCTGTGGTAGTCTGAGCCCATTCTTCCAAAACATTCCTTCGCGAGGCGAAACTCTATGGTGCGACCGCCCTTTCTGCTTGTTGTTTGCCTTCTGGGGCTGGTGCTGCCACTGGTGGTTTTGCCCCAGTGCCAAACTCGGAAATACTCCAGCTCGCTGTCTCTCAAAGCCGAAGCCCCTGAGTTTGTGCACTGGGACCCCTGGAGCTCAACGAACCCCTCTCGCAACCGCACCTGGGCTGAAGAGCGGGCGGAGCGCCGCGATCGCCTCAATGATCTGGTCGCACCCGACAGGCGTCCTGAAGACTTTGCCAGTGCCCCGCAAGTGGCACAAAACATTGGCGCTGCTCTCAAAAGCTGGAAGAACAAACTCCGTGGCGCCAATGGTGCGTACCGCAAAGCACGTTGGGGCTTTGAGTGGTACCGCGACACTCCCGTGGGGTATTCGGGCATTCCGCTCATTTTGTTTCGGGCCATTGTTGCCGACGCTCAAAATGATCCCAACTCGCCTTTTCGGAGCGTTTGGGGTGACTACTCTTGGTATGGGCTCACGCCACACCCTCGCGATTTTTCAGCTGATGGTGTCTACGGCGGAAAACAAAAACGTGTGCTGCCTCTGGGAATGGGCTGGACGCGCTCCCCTCTGAAGAAGCCCGAGATCAACGAGCAGACGGTGAAAGGCCTGAAACAGGCCGTGGAGTCGGGGGTGCAGAACTTCGTGCGCAGCCGCATCCAGCGAGCTTTTGTGAGCTGTGCGGCGTGTCACACCGGGCGAGTCGTGATTCCGGGTCAGAACTTTGAAAATGATCCCAGTGATGTGCGCATCGAGTTTCTTTATGGCGCCCCCACCACGGAATATGACCAAACCGCCTTTGGCGAGGCCACAGCGCGAACCCTCGACGTGGTGCAAAAGCTCATTGCCACTCCGGAAGGCCGGGTGGGGCTTGTGGATCGCATGCGCCGCCGCATTCGTGAGCTTGCGAAACAAGAAGCTTTCTTTCCCTATGGGAACGACAACAGTGAGGTGATCTGGCAGGGTCTGTGGCAGAAAAATGTGGGTCTGCTTTGGGCTAAAGCGGAGCAAAAGCTCATACTCGACAAAATGCCGGAAGTGCTCGATGCCTTGCCCAAGCGCTTGGGTCTGCGCAACACCATTGTGGGTCATTTGGAAGAGGCCGCTTACACAGGTGGGGTAGAAAAACCAGAATTCAACGGCCACTCGCCGGGTCGTATCGACGCCTTTGGATTTGGTGCGGCCATCGTGCAAGTGGTGGCGGATCAACTCAAGACCGACGAGTATGTGCGCCGTCGGTCGGAAACAAATGTGTTGCACGACTGGTTTGGTTTTCCCATTATTGAATATGGTTGGAAGACCCCCTTTTGGAGGCAGCCGGGCGATCGCAAGGCTTTGGAGGTTCGGGTGGCGTCTTACATGCGCAACCTGCGTGAAGATGCCTCGAAGCGCAGCATCGTGCCCCAGCGGCCTGCCAAGGTGGATCCCACTTCCATTTGGGGTGAGTCTCCTCGGTTGCGCTTTCACGCCAATTGGGATGGAAACCAGCGTTCGGCAGGCGCACGTGCACTGAGCACGAGCCTCGCTATTGTGGCCAACCCTGCCTATGTCGACGTGTATGGTTCGGAGTTTGTGGCTCACTTTATGGCCCACAATCCAGGGGCCACCCCGCGCACCACGCTGGCGCCGCGGCGTGTGGCCGAAACCCTTCCCAGCTACCCTTCTGCCTCTCCGGTTTACCCTTTTGAGGTGAAGGAAGAGTTGTTGGGCTTGGGAAAAAAACTCTTTCAGGAGCACTGTTACACCTGTCACCACCCCCGCAACGAGTTTATCTACCCCATCAAGCCGGATCGCTCCCTGGGCGATCGGGCGCTTATGAGCGGAACAAACAATATGGAAAACCCAGAGCTCTACGTTGGCACCGATCCACTCCGTGCCATTCAAATCACCCCTCCGGCGCGTCAGGGTTTGCTCGCGCTTTGGAACGACACCTGCCAGAACCGAGGCTGGTGCAAGAGCTCAGATCCGGACAACTCCGACAAAGACATGATCCAGCGCGGTGAGACCGACAAAGACGTGCTGCGGGTGCGTGGTAAACCTTTGGGGAACCCTGGTTCCGACAACCGTCGCGCCACGGGCTACGTGGCCGGCCCTCTCGATGGTTTGTGGGCACGCGCACCCTTTTTGCACAACGGCAGTGTTCCCACCATTCGCCACTTGTTGGTTCCTGAGCTTCGAGACAAAACCCGAGTGCGCTGTGGCAAACGGCAAATGGTCGGTTTTTGGCGCGGCAATGTTTTGTATGACCAAGAAAACCTGGGCTTCGAGTGGCGCTTCCCACCCTTTAACGGTTGCAACGCCGACTGGGAAACACGGGTTCACACCGATAGGGGGGTGATGTCGCCCTTCGATGCTGACCCCGAGATCTTTCCCGACTTTAAGGAGCCGGAACCGCTCTACCCCACAGCATCAAAATCAGCTCGGGTGTTTGTTTATTTTCACGAGGGCAGCAGCAACAAAGGGCATGACTCCCCGCACTACTTGGGTCGGCTTGAAAACGGCCAACCCGTTGACTGGAGCCAACACCAAGTGCAAACCCCAGCCGGCGAGAGCTACCTGGCGGCCGATGCCCTTATTGAGTACCTGAAGACCCTTTGAGTCTCTCTTCTGTTAATGGAGCTGGAGCGGCGACGGGATGTCGGGTGTGAGCGACTGAGGACAGCGTTCCTGTTGTCGCACGGAGCCCTGCCCCTGGTTTTCATCGTCTGGAATGCCCAGTTCTCTCTCGCGGGCTTTCTTTTGCCGGATCAGACTCGCGTCGGCGGGGTTGATGGTGCACTTGCCGATGGCGGAATCGATTTCTTCGAGAGTCATGCCCCGGGTGTCGAAGTGCCGTTGTTTCGAAACCCCAAAATAGATCCCTGTGCCGCTGGTGAGCTTGCACTTCAGGGAATTCGGGTCAGCGCAGTTTTTCCGGTGCGGGATCTCAGAGAGGGGCACCCGCCATTCAACTTTTTCACCTTTGTCAGATTCAGATTCAATCACGACGCGAATCCCTTCTCCCGGTTTTTTGGAGGGCAGGTTAGAGGGAGTGACCTTGGCATAGGCTTTGACGAGTTCTTGCGTTTTCTCCAATGCTGTCGTGACCTTCAGAA
>JANQPW010000557.1 GCA_028285285.1 Silvanigrellales bacterium | reverse complement strand
TGCTGCGTGAGGGATCGGTCTGCAGGCTCACGGGAGAACTTCTCGATAATGTGACTTTTGAGAAGTATGCCGACCTCTTCGAGGGTTGCGAAACGGTTGATCTGAAAGGTATCGCCGGCATTTCCTGGCAGAAATCTCTCGACTTGGTTGCTTTTTTTGAAGGTCGAGGGGCTCCCGTTCGGCTCGATCATCTCTCTTCTGAAGTTTTTCCAGTGCTGACTCTTGCTGCCCGTTCCTCCACCGTGATCTCCTATGATCATTTTGAGGCAGCTGAAATTGGCCCCGACATTTCTCCACGCACGACTGTGTTTCGGGCGAGTGAAGTTGTTGATGCCTACAATTCAGGGGCTGCACTGATGGATCGGGAAACCTTTCCACTAGTTTCCGATGAAAACTTGGTTCAGTTGCTCCAATGCGCTAACCCCAACCCACGTATGGGAATCAAGAATGCTTGGATAGCTGAAAACGTGGACCACCGTCTGTTTTGGATTGATTTCTTGCAGTTTGTAGACAATGCATCCACCTTGGCGCGCCTCAACCTCAAGGCTCTCCAGCAAAATGTGACCGTGAAGATCACACAAACGGAGAAACAGATCGCAGACCTGCGTCAGGCCTTTTCTCTCACCGAATCTTTCACTTCAAATGCCGGTGAAGGAAGTGCTTCTGAACTCGCCGAGTCTTGTTTTGAGAAAATTTTAGGCTCGTTTGCAGCGTTCTCTGCAGAAGTTCAGAAAGGGCTCATTCCTTTGCGCCGTATTTTGGAGCAAGACAACGTTCAGGCCGCAGAATTTGTTGCTGCTGTGAAGGAGGCCTGCTCGCCCAAAAAAGAAGAAATTGAAGGCGCATTGGCCTTGATTGAGGCCGAAGGTACCAAGCTGAGTATGGCGGTCATGGCCTTGTTCGACAAAGCAGAGTTCCAGGGAACGCTGGACGAGCTGCAATCAAAGCTCGACCCCAGCAAACTGGAAGAGTTTCGTGAAATTTTAGCCATCTGCGACTTTATGTCGGAAGACGACATCGAGGCCACCGGTGAGGAGGCTCAAGAGCTCCTCGACGCCTTAGAGCAGAACATGATGGGCTTGATTATGGAGCTTCAAACCTTTGATTCGTCGCGCCAGATCATTGATTACCGGTTGAAGGAGTTTCAAAAGGCGACAGAGCTTCTGGGCGAGGGAGATCCGGCGGAGGCCGATCTGGAGAAGGCGTCTGCAGAGGTGATGTCTCTCGTGGCTTCGAAATTGGTCACCGATCCGGAAAAAGGCGCTTTTGACTTTTTCTTCCGCTCCTACAATCAAGATGCCGGCCAGGCAGATATGGCCTCTGGAGAAATCAACTTTTTCTAGGTTCCCTCTATTGGTCGAAACTCATCTTTTTGGCTGAAATTCAGCCATTTGGAGCTCGCGCCGCATCGAAGCTCCTTGGCAGTTGCCTCCTTCCCACGACAAAACCTCTTTAAAATCGGTGTTTTTCAGTTTGGCACGGCTTCTGCTTATAAGCCAGCATGACCGGATGCCCTGAGCGGTGACTCAGCGCAAAATAAACGGGGGACCTTATGAGCCAGAAAACGAATCCACAAAACACAAGCCCATCTTCACCTCAAGAGCTGCTCAAGTATGTGCCAGTGAAAGCTCCGGAAAAAGCAGTGGGGAATGGGCCTCACTTGATCCACTTTGCCTTCTAGCAGACCATCAGTTTTCGGAGTGTCTCGAAACCCCGGAAGTCTCAGGAAAAAGCTCCACCAGCTCAAACTGCTCCACATCAACAAGGCCTTTGTCGGTGAGCTTCAAAGAAGGGATGACAGGAAGAGACAGGAAAGAAAGCTGTAGAAAGGGTTCGTGGAGCTCACAGCCAATGCCTTTGGCCGCAGCCTTGAGCTGACGGATACTCTCTGTAACCGGTTCCAAGGGCTCTGGGGTCATGAGGCCGCCAATGGGTAGGGCCAGAGAAGCCAGTTCCTTCCCCTGTTCATCAACCACAACGATTCCCCCATTGAGGCGACGCAATGCGCCCAGTGCTCCGAGGAGGGCCCGATCGCAGCTTCCAACAGCGGTGATGTTGTGGGAATCGTGCCCAATGGTGGTGGCCAGGGCTCCACGCTGCAGACCAAAACCCTTCACAAAACCCTTGCCCACGTTGCCGGTCTCATGATGACGCTCACACACGATCATCTTCAGCACATCGTTTTCAGGGTCAGGCTGCACCTGGCCCGTTTCGTTGAGAGGGAGGCTGTGGGTTTCACCAGCTGTGAGGAGCTGACCAGGAACGATCCGAATGACTTTCACAGGGCAGCCTGTTGGTGCTGTTTCATGTTTCTGGAGCTTTGACGGCACCGCAATTTTTTCTTGATCCACAGGCTTCATGCGAATGTTCTGCCTTTCCTTGAAGGCATTTGCAGATTCTTGGGATCTTTTGTTGGCGAGCTCCTGCAAAGCTGATTTGTCCACTCTTTGGCCCTGCTTCAGCACATCAATGACCTCAAATCCACTTTCCCACTTCTGAGGCTTCCGGGGTTGAACCACGCACAGATCAGCAAGATACCCAGGGGCAATCACGCCGCGGTCTTTCAACCCGTATGAGAAAGCGGTGCCGAAGCTTGCCGTTCGAAACACAACCTCAGCGGGTAGCCCCTGATTCAATCCCATTTCAATGATGTGGTTGATGTGACCCTCCGTTGCGATGTCGAAGGGGTTGCGATCGTCGCTGCACAGCCCCGCAACTGCTGAGGTGAACGCGTCTAACAGCGGGAGAAGCTCTTGGGCGTCTTTGGCGCAGGAGCCTTCGCGAATGAGCACATGCATTCCCTTGCGCATTTTTTC
>JANQPW010000552.1 GCA_028285285.1 Silvanigrellales bacterium | reverse complement strand
GGAAACACTGCCGACAACTCATGGCACCTTGATCTCATGGGTTCCGTCGATGAGCCGCTTGTGTTCCGAGCCGTGATGAACATTCCAGCAGGTCTCTCCGAGGACTCAACAGAAATTGAGGGAAAGACAAAAGATTACGTTCTGCCCTTGGGTATGACCGCTCTCTTCTCTGCAACTGGTCGCTTCAACTCAAATGCCGTGACGTCACCCTATTTCCCGCGGCACCGTGCTCCTCCTGATGCCAAAGGAGCGCGATATTTTCTGCAGACAGATATCAAGAAACGGCCCTACGGACAGTAGGGTCTGAAACACTCAGTAGCGGTAGTGCTCTGGTTTGTAGGGTCCTTCCACAGGAATTCCCAGGTACTCTGATTGTTTGCCGGTGAGGGTGCTCAGTTTCACGCCCAGTTTTTCCAGGTGCATGCGTGCCACTTCTTCATCCAATTTCTTCGGCAGGGTGTAAACTTTGTTCTCGTACTTCGACTGGTTTTCCCAAAGCTCAATTTGAGCCAACACTTGGTTGGTGAAGCTTGTGCTCATCACAAACGATGGGTGTCCCTTGGCACAACCCAAGTTCACAAGACGTCCTTCAGCCAGTAAGATGATTTCACGGTCGGGAGCAAAGCGATACTTAGCCACTTGAGGTTTCACGTCAATGCGTTCCACACCTGGCAGAGCCTTGAGGCCAGCCACATCGATCTCATCGTCGAAGTGACCAATGTTGCACACAATGGCCTGATCTCGCATTTGCTTCATGTGCTCTGCAGTGATGACGTCGCAGCAGCCAGTTGCTGTCACAAAAATATGACCATGCTTCACGGCTTCATCGGCAGTTGTGACCTCGTAACCTTCCATCACGGCTTGCAAGGCATTGATAGGGTCAATTTCAGTGATGATCACTCGAGCACCCAGGCCACTCATGGAGCGAGCACAGCCTTTGCCCACATCGCCATAACCAAACACAACGACGGTTTTGCCTGCGACCATGATGTCTGTGGCGCGCTTAATGCCGTCGGCCAACGATTCGCGGCAGCCATACAGATTGTCGAACTTGCTCTTGGTCACCGAGTCGTTCACGTTAATGGCTGGCAACTGGAGCGTGCCTTGCTCCATCATCTTCACAAGGGCGTGCACTCCTGTTGTGGTTTCTTCCGATACGCCTTTGATGTCTTTTATGAGCTCTGGGAACTTGTCGTGCACAAGCGCTGTGAGATCGCCACCGTCGTCAAGCAACATGTTGGGACCTTTGTCACCAAACTTGAGTGTTTGCTCAATGCACCAAATGTACTCTTCCTCAGTTTCACCTTTCCAGGCAAAAACGGGCACGCCTTCATGCGCCATGGCAGCGGCACAGGCGTCAACGGTTGAAAAGATGTTGCAGCTCGACCACCGGACTTCTGCACCGAGTTCGCGCAGAGTGCGGATCAACACGGCAGTTTGGGCCGTCATGTGCAAACAGCCAGCGATGCGCGCTCCTTTGAGTGGTTTTGATTGGCCGAAACGACGACGGAGCTCTTCGAGCCCGGGCATGTCTTTCGAGGCCAATTCAACCTCTTGGAGCCCCAGTTCGGCTAAGCCAATGTCTTTGACCTTGTAATCCGTTGCCGTGGTGCTGACGGTTGAGCCACTCATGGTGTTGCCTCCAGTTGGGGTGTTGCTTGTGTCGAGAGTCATCAGTTTCCTTTCATTGCTATATGCTCCTGCAACGCAGGGGACCTTTTACTCCCATTCGATCGTTGCGGGAGGTTTGGAGCTTATATCATAAACAACCCGGTTCACACCCCTGACTTCATTGATGATGCGAGCCGAGGTTTTCGAGAGAAAATCATAGGGCAGTCGTGACCAGTCTGCCGTCATGCCGTCAGTTGCCGAAACGGCTCGTAGGGTAATGACATTTTCGTAGGTGCGGGCATCGCCCATGACTCCCACGGAACGTACGGGCAAAAACACACAAAAAGCCTGCCAAACCTCGTGATACAAGTCGGCTTTTTTGAGTTCGTCGATAAAAATAGCATCGGCAGCCTTCAGTGTGTCGAGGCGTTCCTGCGTCACGTCTCCCAGCACGCGAATTGCTAAGCCAGGCCCTGGAAAGGGGTGTCTCCACAGAAAATCTTCGGAAATCTCAAGATTTTTTCCAAGATGCCGCACTTCGTCTTTGAAGAGTTTGTTGAGGGGTTCAATGAGCCTGAGGTTCATGACCTCGGGGAGGCCTCCCACGTTGTGATGACTCTTAATAGTGACAGCCGTGCCATTTGGGGACACAGACTCGATCACGTCTGTGTAGAGGGTGCCCTGCACGAGGAAGCGGACATTCTGAAGCTTTTTGGCCTCTCTCTCGAAAATTTCGATGAAGAGCTTGCCAATGATCTTCCGCTTAGCTTCGGGATCTTCAACGCCAGCCAAAGCCTTGAGAAACTGTTGGCGTGCGTCCACCCCCTGAACGTTGAGTTCAAAGTTGTTGCGAAACCCCTCCAACACAGTTTCATACTCATTTTTGCGAAGCAGCCCATTGTCTACAAAAATGCAATGCAGGCGGTTTCCGAGTGCCCGAGAAGAAAGGACCGCAGCCACAGTGGAGTCGACACCTCCGCTAAGGGCACACACCACCTGTGAATCGGGGCCAGCCTCGTCGGCGGTTTGTCGGATTTCTGCCACAATGGTGTCAATCTCTGCGGCCAGGTCCCAAGAAGCTTCCGAGCCACAGGTGCGTTTCACAAAGCGTTTGAGCAATGCCCGACCTTGGGCTGTGTGCTCTACCTCTGGGTGGAATTGCAGGCCCAGAATCTTTTTGGAGGTGTGTTCGATGGCGGCTACCGCACCCGACTCTGATTCCGCAATCACCTCGAAACCAGGAGCCAGTTTGGACACTTCGTCGCCATGGCTCATCCAGACCACTCTTTGAAGGGGGTCGGACTGAATGTCGAAACCCTCCAGGGGGTGAGACTCGGCTTGTTTTGTCTTCGTGAAGATCTTTTCGCGTCCATACTCGCGAACGGGGGCTTCAGCCACCTCACCACCGAAGAGGTGGTTGATCAATTGCATGCCGTAGCACACTCCGAGAACTGGTAAACCAAGTTCAAAAAGCCGGCCGCTGATGCGTGGAGCCCCTGGGGCATAGACACTGTTGGGGCCGCCGCTCAAGACCACACCCTTGAGCTTCTGATCCGTTGCAAGAGCAGGGATCATGTCTTCCAGCGCTGTGTAGGGCACGATTTGGCTGTATTCGCCCATTTCGCGAATGCGGCGAGCCAGAAGTTGTGTGTATTGGGAACCGAAGTCGACAACGAGAATCATAGCTCACCTCGATGAAGTGTAGTTAGGGGCTTCTTCTGTGATCTGCACATCATGGGGGTGACTTTCTCGCAGTCCAGCTCCTGTGATTTCCAGAAACTCAGCATTCTTTCGGAGCTCATCAAGAGTTCGCGCGCCCAGGTACCCCATACCGGCCTTCACCCCACCGGCCAACTGATGAATGACGTCTCCCACGAGGCCGCGATAGGGAACTTGGCCTTCGATGCCCTCCGGAACCAGTTTGTTGTCGGTAGAGCTTGCTTGAAAATAGCGATCTTTCGATCCCCTTCGCATGGCACCGAGCGAACCCATGCCACGGTATCTTTTGAAAGCTTTACCGCCATAGTTGATGCGTTCTCCAGGTGACTCTTCCGTTCCTGCAAGTAAACTGCCCAACATGACAGTGTGGGCTCCGGCGGCGAGTGCCTTCACAATATCTCCGCTGTATTTGATCCCTCCGTCGGCAATGACCCCCACTGCGGTTCCCGCCAAGGCTGCCGAAACGTCTGCCACTGCACTCACCTGGGGCACTCCAATTCCTGCGATCATGCGTGTGGTGCAAATGGAGCCAGGACCAATTCCCACTTTGACCGCGTTTGCTCCTGCGTCTGCGAGAGCTTTTGCGGCTTGGCCAGTGGCGATGTTTCCTGCAACGATTTGCACCGCATCTCCAAATTTTTCTCGTGTCTGGCGGGTGGTTTCGATGACGCCCTTAGAGTGGCCATGAGCTGTGTCAATCACCAACAGATCAACCCCAGCTTCAATGAGAGCGGGAATGCGTTGCTCTCGCTCGGCATCGCTCACTCCCACGGCAGCCCCCACGAGCAAACGACCCTTGGAGTCTTTGGAGGCATGGGGGTGGGTGCGCGCATTTTCGAGGTCTTTCCGGGTGATGAGGCCTCTTAAACTGTTGTTGCGGTCCACGATTGGGATTTTCTCGATGCGGTGCTTGTGCAGCAGGTCTTGGGCCACCTGAAAGAGCTCTCCCTCCGCGGCCGATTCTAAAATTGATGCTTGCAGGGTGATGAGTCTCTCCCGCGGGGTCATGAGTTGGTTCACGGGGAGATTTTCATCGGACTCGAAACGCACATCACGCCCCGTAACAAGGCCAATGAGCTCCTCTCCTGTGGTTACTGGCAGACCTGAAATTTTTCGTTCTCGCATAAGCTCTTTGGCGTGGGCGACTGTGTCAGATGGTTTGATCGTGATGGGGTTGGTGACCACTCCCGACTCTGAGCGTTTCACCCGGGCGACTTCGTCGGCTTGTTCATTGGGCTCAAGGTTCTTGTGGATGACTCCCAGACCGCCCATACGAGCAAGCTCTTCGGCCATGCGGTGCTCTGTGACACTGTCCATGGCCGAAGACAAAATAGGGAGTCTCAGGGAGATCTTGTCTGTGAGGTGGGTTGAAAGGTCAGTTTGTGTTGGCAAAACCTCGGAATATTGCGGAACCAGCAACACATCGTCAAAGGTGAGCGCCCGGCGCACCTTCAGGTTTGAGTTGTGAAGAGAAGTGTTTGTCATCGTGAACCCCCTGCAAACACCGGCACCCGGCAGGGAGCGCGGTGGACCAAAAGAGGTGCTTAACAGATGTGGTGAGTGAGATCGAGAAGGAAAAGGCAGTCGCCTCAGATGCACTCATCAAGGGTGTCGCAAATGTCAATCCCAAGGTCTTCAAAGGTTTTTCTGTGTCGCTGCACGACCACGGCCATGAGTTTGAGCCACCCGTCGTCATCGGCATAGCTGATCCTTCCCCGTTCTGCTCACAGAGTCGGGGGCATAAGAACCGGGGCGTCTGCGTCTCGCACAACACTGGCTATCGCCGAGAAGAGAGCCGAGCTCGAAAAGAGCAGAAGCAGCTTTTTTTTCAGTCCCATACCGGTGATCCTTTGAGGAGGGGGTTGCTGAGCCCCTTCAGTTTATCCGATGTGGAGAGATCTGTTCTTGTTCCTTTGCAAAAATTCTCAACTATTGTCTTGACAGATGCCATCGCCTCACATACTTATCTCTTCCTGCCGGTTCTCCGGCGCTTTTTGAAAACCAAATAAGACAAGATGAGAGAGTGCGGGTAAGAGTCATTTTCTGTGAAATTTAGAATTGTTTTCGGACAGTTTTAGAGGGAACGGGGAATGAACCCAAGATAAGATAGATAGTAAGACCAGTGGAGCTTGAGGAGACTTTCGCAAGGGAGTGTCTGAGAGCGAAGCCGGGCAAGGATTAAAATCAAGAGTTTGATCCTGGCTCAGAACGAACGCTGGCGGCGTGCCTAACACATGCAAGTCGAACGAGCTCTT
>JANQPW010000538.1 GCA_028285285.1 Silvanigrellales bacterium | reverse complement strand
CATCAGAGTTTGGTAAGGCAATCCCTCTTCATCTGCCTGCGCAACAAGCCATCGCACCACGTCGCCATCCAAGCGCACAGTCTTAACGACTTTGGTCTTGCTCGGCTCAAGCACACGGCCAACCTTACCTTCTCCGAGCTTATTGAGGTCGTATTCTTTTTTCATACTGTGCTTCTTTCTTCGTTGCTTTACGTGCTGAGATGATTCTCACCACATCTTCATCACGCTGAGCGTGAACGACCAACAGAACTCTTGCTTTGTTAGAAAACCCAAAGGTGAGATATCTCTCTTCTCCATGGTCCCGGTCTTCAAAGGTCAATGTCAATTCGGAGTAAAGGACCGTCAGAGCCTCCTCAAAGGTGACGCCATGCTTCTCGACCAATTATATATTTGGCATTAACCTATGGTCAGCATCGGCTCCGTGAACAGCTCTTTGAACACAGATCCATTGGTTACAATCGTGTCTGATTTCACAATCCTCAGTTTCCTCGCTTTCCCACGAAAGGACAAACAGACAAACGAAAGAACTCAACGCTATGGCCATTCTTGACTGCCTGCTCTTCAAGCCAGACCACAAAGCACACACAAACCCCTGCGACTATAAAGTCGTGCCTCAAGAAATCTTCATTCAGTCTGGCTCCGAGAGCCTTTGTGCTTGGCACTTCAGATCCAAGAACCCAAGGGCTATTCTGGTTCAATTCCACGGTAATGCAGAGAACCTGACCTCGCATGCTCCGTATGTAGGTTGGATGGCGGAGCATGACATTGAAGTCTTGGCTTTTGACTACGCAGGCTACGGTCAATCATCGGGCAAGCCTTCCGTGCGCCAGGCCTTGGGAGACTGCCATTCGGTCTACGAGTTCACAAAAAAGGTGGCTACTGAGAAGAACATTCCGCTTGTCACCCTTGGCCAGAGCATCGGATCGCAATTCCTGATACCAACACTGGCAGCACTCCCGACTCAACGGTTGCCAAAGCTGGTCATTCTTGAAGGAAGTTTTCCAAGTGCCCGAAAGCTGTCGGTGAAGATTCTCCAGAATTCCATTCCCATAAAATGGGTCTCAGCACTGTTGTCTAAGCTGGTCTCCGAACAAGTGAAAGCTGAGGATCACATCGCATCTGTGGAGACACGCTTTCTTTTCATTCACAGCGAAGAAGACCAGATTGTCCCAGTAGATCTCGGAATGGAACTCTACGGGCTTGTTCCAGAATCAAGAGCAACAACATGGAAACTTGCCCAAGGGCTTCACCTCAAAGGCTTCACATCTGAGTTTCCCGAAAACAGGTCGAGACTCATAGAATTCTTCAAGGCTGAGCTCTGAAAATTGAAAAGCCGGATGGTTTTGTCAGTTTTCTTGAATGACATCAAAGTTCACAGCACAGCTGCCAAAGGGAAAGAAGACGTTCTCCTGAAGAGTTCGAGAGTAGCGCCCTCCTCCCCAAACCTGGAAGTCAACCCCGCCATTGACGGTGATGATCTTAAATATACTGCCTGTTCCTCGACCCCCTTCAAAGCGAACGAAGTTGTCAAAGATCTCATTAACGTAGAGAGGGGTTGCAAAAACTGAATCTTCCGTTGCAAGCCCAGGATAATTCTCGCTGATGAGATCCCAGTCACCGCCCAGTGCATTATACAAATCTTCATCGTAGAACCGCATGACGTAGTCGTAGAGCTCGTGGGTGGAGATCACGGCCTTGCCAGAGTCGCAACTGATCACGTCTGCCCCGTGGGCTGTTGCTGAGAAGCTGATTCCGGCAGCGGCAAGCAAAGCTGCAAAGGTGACAAAAGGAGATTTCAAAGATTTCATTCCCAATATTCCTCATAAATTTTAGTTATTTACTGACTCAAGGTCTCAGGGAGGTTGTAGCTGAGAATTGCCACTAATCACAGCAAAAGGAACCAAACAGGACAAAACACAGACCGACTGGTCCTGGTCACTTCACTCTTTTTCTTCAGGTGGTGCAAGAGTCTGGTAAATCAGATCGAAGAAGAAGTTGACCTCCTTTGTTTTCTCCAGTTCATTCTCCTGTGAAAACTCCTCTTTCAGCCAGCCAAAAAGATTTCTCAAGGCTTGCTGGCGTCCTTCTGACATTGAAGTTGGATTGACCGATTTGTGATATGAATAGGCGCTGTTTGTGAGCTGTGCCTGCCGCCACTTTGCAGTGAGCTTGTAGGCCTTAAGCATCCTTAGCCTCTCACGATAAAAGCGGGCCACCGCGCCCACGCTGTGCTGAAGCTCTTTCCGCCTCTGAAGAAGCTTTTGCCGTTCAGCCTCCTCCATTCGCAAACTCACAAACCCACCAACGGGAGAATTAGAAATGGCATCGACGTAACGAGCCAGTGGAATAACACTGGCAAGCGTGAGATCTTCATTTTCTGCGACGGCGTCGAGCTCAGCCTCTGTGGCCAAACCAGTCAGAAACTCCCAAATGGACTGTGGAGATGGATTGTCTGGATCTTGGTTCAAGACGTAGGAGACAAAAATGAGGCCGTAACGCAATGCGGTTTTGTACTGATCCCGAAGCCGACGCGGCCCGAAAACTTTTGCGGGTTCCAATACCTCTTCTTCAGCGGTTTCAGTCTCCTCCGGATCTTGCCAAGACCGGTCGTAAGTTGCGTTCACCCGAACTTCCTGATGAATGCGGTTCACGATCTCACCAAAAATCTCCACCTGCTCATCGGAAAAATCGATATACACCAAATCAAAAACGGAGTCGCGGTAGTCTGACTCGGCAGCCAAGATCGTGGTGGCCATTACGAGGGCTAAGCCTGTGCCAACTTGCGGAAACAACATGTTGCCCTGCATGTACGCAGCGAGCATTGCAGGGCAGAGATGGTTGATATGGTCTTCACGAAAAAACAGTTTCTGCTCAAAAATATTGAGATGTGTCTCACATGGCTCCTTGTACCTTTCACCATCCCAGTCGTACGCAAAGATGTCTTTGATGGTTGTCGGCAGCCCGGGTAAATTTTGCTGCAACAGCTGAGCACTCTGGGTACGCTTGCACCCCGCCAAGGCCAGCTGAACGCACCCCAGCATCACCCACACGTAGATTCTCATGCACTCACCTCAATGAATTCAAAGGCTCAATCTCTTCAACAAACTCTTCAGTGTACAGCAAAGAATTTCTTAAGCGCACCCCCAAGACTTTTTCTTCAGGTCACGTCAGCTCAACAGGTCCAACTCACAAGGGGAGAGACATCATGAAATTGGCAAGTGTGTTTGGGTTTTTCAGCTTTTCTGGGTTGATATCCGCTGCAGCGGTGCTCGGAGCTTCCCCGGCTCAAGCACACCCCAGCTCCTGGCAGTATGACAAGACAGAGTCCATTCAAGTGGCCACAGTTGATTTGCACTGCCCCTCTCACCTGAAAATTGTATCTGAGTTCAACGGATCGAAACTGGGTTTCGCTGATCGAAGGTACCAAGTTCAGCTGAGGCGATTTGTTGACAACTCGAGAATTGACATCCAACAAAATAAACTGCGCTACGAAGGCTTCCTCAAAGGATACTCTGAAGACTGCGCTGGCAAAGTCGACTTTTCCAACCGAGACTTTGAGAGGCACTTGAACATGTCGCATGGAGTTCTAAGCATCAGCATCACACGAAAAAATGGAGAACCCCTCTCAGGAAAGGCCGAAAATGGTCTTCTTGTCTACGAAACCAAAAACGTGCTTCGAAACCCTCCATATCCCTCAACACTCACTCCCCGGCAAATGATCCAGCTGCTCCAAAGTTTCCGCAAAGTGGCTCGGCTTCTGAAAGACTTGTAGGTGACGGAGACTTCCCAGTTCTCCAGATAAAAAATTCAATGAGAAATCAACGGGATACTTGCCCACGTTCCCTCCGATTTTCTCCAAACTTTCAGACGATATCTGCAGCCGAACCTTCGAAAAGACCTCGAAATCACTGGAATTCAACAATTTACACAAAGCCTTCAAATATTACCCCTTCCCGGCCGATACCCTAGTGTCGAGTGGAAGGGAGCCTATGCGCATCCCCACTGGGAGGGGGCTATGAAAAACAAAACCAATCACAAACAGCTGGCATGGCTCACAACGCTTTTCACCGCGGTTGCGCTCTCTACGGCCTGCTCTGGTCAAACCTCTTCAGGTATCTTAGAGCTCACGAACAAAACCCAGCCTCAGAAGGAAGGGGTCGCCTCCATTCCTTTCGACAAGCCAGCCGAGGTTATCCTCGACAAGGCCACCCTACAAATTCCGGCCAATGCGTTCAGCGAAGACATCGAGCTGGAAATTGCGGTTCGCGATGCTCTTGCCGGTGCGGCCGAAGAGAAAGCGGCGCAAACGCAAATTGTGGGCTTTAAGTCGGTCAAGACTGGCACAACTTCACATGACTCACTCACCTCACTCACTCAGGGCGAAATCACGATCGATTTTGAGCTCCTGCCCAACGCACAAAGTTTAGGTGATGCATCGCAACTCAAGTTAGTGCATCGTGATTCGAGCAGCGTTGTCAAGCGCGTTGAAACCGCAAACCTAGAACTGAAAACTGTAGACGGAAAGAAGAGTGTTGCGGCCTCCTTTGCCCCTTCTTTAGGTGACTACTGGGTGGAGCTAGTGCCCACAACCACAGCTGCCAAACAGGCTCTCAAGTTCACCACCGAGGGGTGTACAGACCCCGTGCTCTCAAATGTTCTGAATTCCGAATCTTTTCATTTGTGCAACGGAGACCTGGCCACGGGTACCTTGGCCCCCGTTGACCTGAGTGCACTTCTTCCGCAAAACATCCTCACAGGAGTGACCATTGGAGGGGTCTCAGGGAGCCACACACCTCTCGACACCACAAGTGCTCTCGCTTCAAACATTCGGGTTGGAGTGAGCATAGCTGGAGTGGAAGGAACACTAACCCCAAGCCCAGACAACTGCGAAGCTGATGGCGCGACCAATTGCGTTGCAACCGAAAGCCACAAGGCCGCAGCGACAGCAGGCCTCGCCGCAAAAATTCTCACAGGGCAGCAAGTTGCGGGAGTTAGCGGAACAGCAGCACTCCGACCAGCTGACTGTGAAGCCGATGGCATTTCGGGTTGTGTCACAACCGACAACTTCAAATCGGCCGCCACAAGCGGACTCGCAGCAAAAGTGCTAACCGGTCAACAAGTCGCCGGGGTTTCAGGATCCGCAGCCATTCGACCGGCTGACTGCGACTCTGACGGCGCAACGGGCTGTGTCACAACCGACGACTTCAAATCGGCCGCCACAAGCGGACTCGCTGCAAAAGTGCTGAGCGGCCAGCAGGTCGCTGGGGTTTCGGGAAGCTACACGCCTCTCGACACCACCAACCTCATTCCCTCAAACATCAAGAACGGTGTGGTGATTGGCACTGTGACCGGGAACTACACTGCACCCACAACACTCCCTGGAGTGGTCACAGGCTTGAGCCTCACGGCCGACGATCATGATTCCGTCACAATCACCTATTCCGCTCCCGGCTCCGGAGCAGCGAGCTACCTTATTTACCGCGATGGCGTGGAAATCGCCGACACAGCTCTTCTCACACACACAGACAACGCAGCAAGCATTGGCACCACACACACATATATGGTGGTGTCTAAAGCTGCCGATGGCCTGCTCTCCGCTCCGGTCATTGGCACCGTCACGACCCCTATGGAAGAGTTTATCGCTCACCTTCGCCCATCTGGAGACTGCACAGGCTTCTCCCCTTGTTACAGCAGCATGATGGATCTCTTCGACGCAAACGCTGGAATGACCTTTGGAGCATGTGATGCCAAAGACCTTGTCTGTGCGAAAAAGAAACTGGTCGTGCGCATTGACGGTGATTGGTCTGGAGGGGCTTCCAACGCAGGGATACTCATCAATGGCTGGAACACCAGCGAGCTGGCCAACATCCGCATCTACACAACGGCCGCAGCGCGACACAACGGAACAGACGACATCACTTCAGGTGCGTTCAAAATCCGTGGTATTGACGGCGGGGCTGGCACCACACGTATCGCCATGTCCATCGAGTCTCCGAATGTCGAAGTCGATGGTCTGATTCTCAACTCAAATGAAAGGTGGGCCGTTGGTGTCAGTGCAGACAACGTGCTCCTACAAAACCTGGTGATCAGCCGAGCAGTCGGCGAAACGGGGGATGGAATTGGACTCCACTCCAGCAACATAGAGGTCACCGTCCGCAACTCGATCATTTTTGAAACTGACGTGAGCGGCATCGTGATCCGCCGTGACGGCCAAGCCTCTGGTACACTGCACAATATCACGCTCAATGTGGAAAACGTCACCATTCACGACACCTGCCTCCGAGCAGGTGACTGCAGTGGCGCAAACCAACCCGGCCTTGGGTTCATCATTCACGGCAGCTACTACTATGTGAATTGCGTGATCAACGTTCGAAACACATTTGTGAGTGCTTCCAATGGTGCCCCTGCATTC
>JANQPW010000536.1 GCA_028285285.1 Silvanigrellales bacterium | reverse complement strand
GATCAGATCAAGCTTCTCTGGGCTCGACATGTGGCAACTCACGCAGTCGGTCGAGCTGTCGTTGTGAAGAAGCGGGTTCTCAATTCTTGCCGCAACAGAGGCGAGATCGGTAGCGCGGTGTTCTGTGATGTTAATGTTGGAAAGGCCATTGGGCTTGCTCACATCGGCAAGTGAATCCAGGGCTAGTGCATATTCTTCAGGTTTCTGAAAATCTCGTTTCGCTCTTAAAAAAAGATCAAGCGAATCGAACGACCACTTCGGGTTGGGATTCAGCCGTTGTTGAATGGTTCTCACGTCACTTTCATCTTCTTCAACACGCGAGCTGCGACTGAAGACAATAAAACGACCCTCAAAGTTCTTTTTAGCGTTGTCGCTTTCCAGCTCACTTCGATCTTTCTTAGTCACAGCAGGTATGGTGTTGAGGAAGAACTCACCCTTTCTGTTGCGATCAAAGAGATAAAACAACCAAGGAGTGTTGTTCGAGGTGCTCTTAAAAAATGCTAGCTTGAGAGGTTTTCTCATCGACTTCTGAAAAAGCTCAGTCATTTTTCGGGAGTAGTTCATCTTTTTCCAGCCTCGGTGCTCCTTTGGGCTCACCGGCTTCAGCTTCAGTTTGTATTCTTCATTCACACTGGCAACTGTGAGGACCCTCTCCATGGCCACCCGATAGTCCTCATAAGGTACCTCAGAAAACCACTCCTTCACGAGACAAGGATGAACACCCAAAAGCGCTCTATCAGTGACACACCCCAGACCCTGCTCGTTTTGGCTTCGCTTCAACACCATCAGTTCCTCAGCGAACTTCTGCGCCTCCGAGTCCTCAAGTTCGTAAAAAAGATGGATGGCGTAGTCTGCAAAAGCATAGGTGCTCGGTTGCCAACTGGGGTCGGCTTCGTAAACTGAGGCCTTCTTTGAGCCGGAGTCGGGCAGGTTCAACCCAATGATGTTCTCCGAAGGAGAAGCATTTCCCACAACAGGTTGAGCAACCAATCGCAACTCGGGAACACAGATCTCGGGGAGAGAGTCTGAAGAATAAACCCCCTTCTCTTCAACCTCCGATGCCACAACCCGCGTGGAGCATGGCACAAAGCGAAAAGAAACAACCCTCCATCTCTTCGGTTCCAGAACATGAATAGTGAACCTTCGTTTCCTATTGGAATTTCTTGTGGTCACCGTTGTGGTGATAGCAAACGGCCCCTCTTTCCGTTCTTCCCCATCGTCGTAGGCGGGAATTTGCGAGAGAAAACTCTCAAAATCGGCCAAGGAGAGAAAACCCTTTCCTTCTGGAGCAACCTCGTTGATCAAGTGTGGCCAAAAACCCCGCTTCGCGAGGCGGTTCGAGAGATTGATACGCGGCTTCCGTTCCTGAAAATCAGAGACTATTTTTCCGACGATTCCACCGTCAAGAAATCCCCCAGATGGACCGACAGCAGGAAAAAGAATGCTGACATCATTCACATCGAGCTGCTGAGTTTTGGAAGCAGCTGAAGCCTTTAAAAGATCTGACTCTTGGCGGCGGGCCACACAAGAAGTGAGACTGAATAAGTGAGCACCGAGAACAAACACGAAACAAGCAAAAAAAACAGCTTTGAACTTTCTGCGAGACAATTTCATGACCATTCCTCAAACCAAAGAACTCGACACGGGTTTTCAAAAGCGATTCTCACCTCTCTAGTGGGAGAGAAT
>JANQPW010000534.1 GCA_028285285.1 Silvanigrellales bacterium | reverse complement strand
TGAACTTCGGTGATGGCGGCCCCCAAGCCAAAGCCGAGGAGTGGAATGTAGTCGTCGCTTGACGCTGTTGAGCTTCCCGGCCCAGAGTTTCCAGCGGCAATGGCCACGAGAACGCCCTGCTTGGAGAGCTCTTCATTGAGGATGTTGGCGAAAGCCCGAGCAGACTGGGGATCGGTTGTGGCAAAACCCCAGCTCACGCTCACTGCGTGGGCACCTTGATCTCGTGCGTGGAGGAACATTTCGAGCAGGGTGCTGGCTTTGTAAACATCACGTCCGGTCGCGTCAATCACATACGAGAGGAGCTCGGAAGCGGGCGCCATGCCATTGATTCGGCCGTCAAGATACCGATCTCCGGAGATGATGGAGGCACAAGCGGTGCCATGACCACCCAAGATTTGGTGAAACTGTACGGAGTTTCCTGAGAGAAGGCTCACGGCCAAGGCTTGACCTGTTCCGGTGTCGGTGCTGCGCATATCGAGGTAACTGCCGGTCATGTTGAAGTCACGCAACTTTTCTCCGGCCTCGGCTGAGAAAGTGCCGTCTCCATCCGCGTCGATCAGCAAAAAGGTCTCACTTTCGGCACCATCTTCTTGGGCAACGACAAATGGAAAACGATCTTCAGCACCATTGCCATTGAAGTCCACTCCTGCTGGGTCTCTGAGCCGTAATGCCATGTCTGCTTCGCTCAGAACTCCAGTGGAAACAATTTTGGCGGAGGCCCACTGCGGGTCAACGCCCACGAGAGTTCCATCAACTTCTACGGCCTCACCGGCAATCGTGCCCTCTGGGGCCAGTTGAGCCGTCACACGGCCAAATGCTGTGAGGTCATAGTGCCCCACAACTTTCCGCCTGCCATCGGCAAAGAAAGAAATACCAGGCAAGCCGAAGTCGATCCCCGTGTCGAGAACGGCCACGCGAAGCCCTTCGCCCGTGGCTTCGGGGAAGCGTTCGAGAAGGCTTGAAACACCTGTGACTTCTCGAGCAGTCACCAAATTTTGGGCGAAGTCTTCATTTTCCACAAAAGACTCTTTATCGCGGCCGAGCTGGGGAGACGATGGACGCACTTCCGTGTCTCGCAAGACCTGCGCAGTGACAGGAACTCTCAGAAGTTCCAGTGCGTGTGGGCCCACCTCGACCACAACAAGGCGTTCACTCAGAAATCGCGTTTTGCCTCCGCGATTTCGAACCCGAGTTGCATGTTCGTTGGCTTCCCGGGCGCTGGGAAAGTGGGCAACGTAGGGGGTGTTTCCCTTTGGTGTTGCTTGCAATGCCTCCGAATTGGCTTTCTTTCCAAGCTTTTCAGCCACGGTAACAGTGCTGGCTGCGGGGCTTGCTGGTTTTTTCTGAACGGGTTGCTCGAAGGAGCAAGCCAGGAGGCTGAGTGTGGGCAGCAACGCTATAAGAGGCGTGTGCAGACACTTTTGGCGCATGTTGTTCATGGTGCTCATTCCTTTTCTAAGTTTGGTGGCATCAAAGCACAATTGTTCATGGAGAGACAGGGCGCGCTTTGCTATATGCAAAAAAAACCCTTACCACGGGTTCACAGGAGCACAACCCATTGTCAGTGGGCGCCCCGCTCTGGCTGTGTTTTATTTTGGGAAGGAGACAGATGCACGCCATACAAAAACTTGAAGGGCTCTCCCCTCGCTCAGCTGAGTTTCCTGAGGTGGTCGAGATTTTGTCACAGTCCTTCTTTGAAGATCCCGCGCTCGTCTGGGCACTGCCAGATGCTTCACGCCGTTTGAAGCCCATGCGTTGGGTTTTCAAGGCTAAGATGGGCTTGAGTGTGAAAACCGATGTGGTCTATTGCGATGAGAAATTTCGAGCTGTGGCCATTTGGATGCCGCCCGAGCACACCCCGATGATGAACGCCTGGCAAACCCTCACCAGCGGCATGCTTTGGTCTCCGTTGTTTATTGGGCTCAAGCCAGCACTGCGGGCGGCCCGTGTTTTTGGGAAGCTGGATGACTTTGCCAAGAAGTACCTCCATTCAGACTATTGGTACCTCGACATGTTGGGGGCCAAGCCAGAGTTTCAGGGGCAAGGTCTGGGCAAAGCCCTGGTTCTGCGGGGGCTCGATGAATGTGTTCGAGGCAAGGGAGTGTGGCTAGCAACGTTCAACCCAGATAACCTCCCGTTTTACCGTTCTTTCGGGTTCAAAGTGGTTGATATGGCTGAGGGGGCCGACCACCCCAAAATTTGGATTATGGAAAAGAATCCTGAGGGCTGAAGCCCCTCTAAAGAGATGCACCTCTGAATTCTGGGGTCTGCGTCAGAAAGCTGAAGTTTCCCTTCTGTCACGGCGAACACAGGGGCAGACCGGCGCTCGCATGGAGCTGGCGAGGGTTCGATTGGAGGGACTTCAAAAATGAAAACACATCAACACGTGAAGCGGAGACAAAGGCAGTGGTTTCAACCACTTTGCCTGGTCTGGGCCGCCGCGGCCATTCTGCCGGCCTGTGGCGATGACCCTGCCATCACTCTCAGCGCCGACGATGAAACCAGCTTTCGTTCCGGGCGCTTGCCCGAAAACTACAGAAACTACGAGAACACAGAGGTGGATCGCTCGCGCACTCGAGCTCCCGGTCAGGTGTTTGAAACTGAATTGCCAGGAGTCAAAGCTGGACCGGCTGTTGACGACCTCACCGATATTGCGGGGGGAGCCGAAACCATCGAGCAGCTGGCAGGTGCTGTTGCCGGTGGTGAGGGCCTTTCCGGAACCTTGCAAAACGCAGATGCTTTGCCAGAACTGCCTCCCGCTCAGGGCTCCGTTGGAGATGAGGCCATTCCTGAGCCACCTGCAGAAGAAGAGCCTGAGATGGATCCGCCTGAAGAGGTGGAGGTCGAGGTTGTAGCGGAAATTGAAGAAGATCCTGAGCCAGTGGAAATTGTGACAACCGAGGATGTGGTGGATCACTGTGCGACCGCTGCTGCACAAACCCAAACCTTTCGCCTTGTTTTTGAGGAAAAAGACGAAAGCTGTGCATGGAAAAAGAACGGCAACAAGTCCAAGAAGGATGGCAAAGTTCGGGCTCGAGCGGAAGAGTATTTCAACATTGCATTGGGTGAAGGCGATCTCCTTTGTGATTTGAGTGTGTCGTCTCCGGTGCAAAATCTGCGTTTTGATGACGAACTTTTTGTGACTTTCAATGACCTGATCTTGCTCTCGAGCTACAACTACAACAGCCATTTCGACGTCGTGGATCCGGAAAGCGAAGATCTCACACACATCTACTCGTGGGAGAACTTGATTGGCGGATTCAATCCCGGAAAAACAAGCTACGACAGCACCTATTGCTTGGGTGAAGGAGAGGAAGGCTCTTCTTGCCAAGTGCCGAATTCACAGACAACTGGAGCCTTCTCTCTCATGCTCTCTGAAGAGAAAGGCGCCATGTTGGGTCTCTCTGCGCTGGAGCACGGTTCAGCTGACATCGGTCTCATCGTGACAGGAGACAACGACAATTCCGACTGTCAGCACACTGAAATTGTGCTCGATGTTTCCCTAACCACAGTGCAACTCTAAGGAAAGAAGCTCCCGCCTCTTTCCAGAGACCGCTCGCCTCTTTCCAAGATTGTCTGTCCGACATGAGTGTGATAGTTTCCGGAAAACATCGTGAAAATTTGGAGTTTGCATCATGTCAGACCAGCTCAGTGAGCTGCGAAAAGCCTTGTCCCACGAGGTCAGAAAATATCTTGAAGATCACCCCCGGGCGACCATACGCAGTTTAGCAAAACGAGCTGGTCTGTCTTCGATGACGGTGAGTCGGCTGGCCCAGGGGGAAGTGGCGCGACCAACTTTTGAATCCACCCTTGCACTCGTTGGGGTGGTTTTGGAAAGCGATGCGGCTGCTGATTTTCTCGGCAAACACTTTCCCAACACCATGAACAGCTTTTC
>JANQPW010000530.1 GCA_028285285.1 Silvanigrellales bacterium | reverse complement strand
TGGTCTTGCTTCATTTTTTTGAGCATTTCGGAGCCCAGTTCGGTCATGATGACCTGCGATTGCTCCTCTGAAAACCCAGCTGCTGTAAGAGAGGCAAATGTCGCTTTGTCCTCGGAAGTTGTTCCACCGAGTTCCCCGTCGGGATCGGTTTGGTCTGTGTTTGCTGCCGAAACTTGCTCAGCAAGCTGCAGCGACGTTCCGGTACCCGGGTCACAACCGTAGAGGGCGAAGGCGCAGATGGAAAGAAACACCGGTGTGAAAAAACCATCACGCCAACAGTCTGCTTTGGTCTTTCGTAGCTTCATTTGTCTCTCCCCCAGTGTGCTTTCGCACGCTCCGCTTCTGTGCGGTCTCTTCCCCTCCATCGTCGGGGTCGCAGAGAAGCTTGAGAACAGTATGGGAAGTTCCCTGGACGAGAGTCCAGTCCACTGTTTATTCAAGAAAAATTGGAGAAATGGCCTTTGCCTCTAAGTTCTTTCGGGCGCAAGGAAAGGCCAAGAGTTGGCTGAATTCAGCCCTGAAGTTGGGGATCGGTCTCTTTGAGACTAAACGGGGCGTTAAACCGGGCGTGCTTCTGGGGCCGCTTCTCGGGGAAGGACAGGTTTTTGCCCGGCGGTTTTCACATGAGAATGGGCCATAATGACAAAATCTGTGAAAGCTGCGAACAAATCATCCACAATTGACATGGCTCGTTCGCTCTCTTCTGCGCTCAAACTGAGGTTTTTGATAAAATCTTCTGAATCTTCCATTCCAATAATGTGACCGTTTTCAACGTCGAGGTGATGGCGGCCGAAGAAAACGTAATCTTGTTGGTTTGCCTCCTGAAGCTTCTGGTTCATGGTCGAAATGATTCCAAACATGACATTTCCTGTTGCTTCCAGAACTTCAATAACAACAAACTTCATCTTTGGAGGGGCTTTGGAGGCGTGACGATAGATTTCACTAACCAGCTTGCGGGCTGCATAGGTGTCTTCGCTCCAAAGAAACTTGAGAGTGCTGCTCAGTTTCATGCTGGAGTCAAGCTCCAGTCGCTTTAGGTCTTCCAAGAACCAGGCCCAGTGATGGTCGTCTTCATAGGTGTGTGTGTTGACAATTTTCTGGAGTTTGTCACTGGTGGGCTCTTCCCTCAAAACAAACCTGTTGATGTCGGCGAAACCCATGACGAAGTATGAGACAAAAGGCGCAAAAGACAAACGCTCGTGGGCAGAGATAGACTCATCGCGGAGAAACTCAAAAAAAGCTTGTTTCGAGAATTCTGTCTTTTTTGCTGCGATGTGGGAAAAGATCTCTTTCATATTTTCACCCAAATATTGAAGATTATTAAGTTTTGTTCTTTAGAGTTCAAACCCCTGAGTTGTAGCAAAAAAACCGGAACAGTGAAAACTATTCTCGTTTCGACCAAATCAGTTTTCCGAACCTTGGAGACTTTTGTCTCGGGAAACCGCACAGACGGCCAAAAACAGGTCAATTTTCAAATGCTTTGAGGCAACTCTCGTGCTTTTGGGGTGCCTGTGAAGGAAGTGTCAATTTTTTGTGTCGGAAATCAGAAGGTGCTCTACGGTTCAAATGGACATTTCCGATGCAGCAGAGGAGCGAGAAGCAGTTTTGCCGAAAGTCTCATACTCTCACCGAGGTGGAGGAAGCTCTGTGTTGAAAAAAGGTTTGCAAATTGCCCTGGGTGCGATGTTGGTCAGCTCCGCCTGCGTTCCCTTTCTGTCGAAAAAAGAACTCTCCCAGTCGAGTGCGAAGTTAGATATTCGGTCGCTGGGAAGAGAAGTTGTCGACTATGTTCCTGTTGAGAGGCAGTTTGTTGAAGCTGATGAGTTCTCTCATGAAAGTGGTTTGGGAAGCTCAAATTTGCTCAATCGCGTCAGATATGTCTTTCAGCCCTTTGAGCACAAAGATGGAAGGCGCACAGACCGGCGCGTTGAGCGGGCTGTGTTTGTTTCTGGAACACTCAAAGACAGTCAATTTCATGAGAGCGAAGTGGCAGAAAACGGATTGCTGCGACCAAAATCACTTTATCGACTTCCTGCGAAACGCAGGAACCTCATTGGAGCGTTCTCTCAAAACAGCGGCTCCAACATTTACTGGCTCTCAGACTCCACCGAAGACAACTCTTCTCAATTGCGGCTTCGGCACTGGACAGGTGGAAACTTCAACACCAATTCCGCCGTTGCTCATGATGTTGGAAAAATTGATTGGCGAAGGGCAAGCCCCTACCTTGTGGAGTCAAAGGCGTTGAAGGAGAGGCCACCAGGTAGTGAACACAGCTTTGAATTTGTCGGAGACTTGCAATCGTCTTTAGCAAAGAGAACGGGTCAGGACAGGTTTCGAAGCCCCACGCGTGGTCTCCATCCAGCCATTGAGAGAAACGGGAAAAAGATAGTTCTTGAAGATAGGCAATCCTGGCGATTTAGCCACCTGAAAAGTGATGATGTGAACTACAAGCTCTCCAGGTTCAGCTTTCATCCAAGCTCATACTTCAACCCACAGGTGCCCCCACAACCTGCAGAGGTTTACTTGTATGCTGTGGACGCACAGAACATCTTTTATCTTGCGCCAAAGAAGCAAGAGAACAATCGTGTGTTGACACAAGAGTCGTTTGTGGTTCT
>JANQPW010000523.1 GCA_028285285.1 Silvanigrellales bacterium | reverse complement strand
AACACCCTCCAGCCCTGAACCTTTGAATGTGCTCACCAAGCGCAAGAATCTCTTTGCATCGGTCACCAAGTCTTCTGCACTATAGATTCGATCCACAGCAGGCCAAACACCAAAACTCGTTTCCACAAACCCGATTTGGTCATAAAACTGCTGCGCACACCCTTCACCAACAGTTCCGTAGTTTGAGCAAAGCTTGAACAATGCATCAAAACCCACCAAAGACGCAGGAGGATCGCAGCGGAATCGGCTCATTGCCGCTTCTGAATACTCATCATCGCTGCTTCCGTCTGGCACAAGCAGATCCATCCTCAGGCACAGCTCCAATGCTGTCCCGTAGAATTTGATCGCATCCTGGGGCTCTTCCCTCGCCAAAAGCCTCTCCCTGGACTCACAGTCCACCGCTGCAATATCAGCTCTGCAGGAGCTTGCCTTTCCCGAAAGGCCGCTCGCCAATTGATCGAGCGCAGCTGCATCATTCAGGTATTCACTCAGCACTCGGGCGGTTTTTCTGAGGTCATCGCAGAGCTGGTCAAAGTTGTCTTCCCAGGGTTTGACGGGATCGATGTCGTCCCGGGTCCGGGCGCAAGCCGACATCACAAAACGATCAGCACCACCACTTTTCCTCAACTTTTCCTGCCTTTTGAAGGCATCATCGACCGCTTTTATGGGAAGGTCGATGGTTCTTTTCAAGGCTCCTACGCGTGCCATGCGATTGTTCCAATTCCTTTTCCGAAGAGGGGCCACCTTTGCCCGTAGCAGCTCACCAGACACCCGGTCCAAATCAATCGAATGCTCTCCTTCGGCAGCGACGACGTCGGCATGGAGATAGTCTGTCATCAGCTGACGAAAGCTGTCGATTTTCTTGCTGTTCTCGTTGCTGAGCTCTTCAGAATCCCGTGTTGGAAGCGTGCGCTTGTCGGTGTACAAAGGCGGTGTGATGTAAACTTCCCGCGGAACCAGCCTTCCGGTGTGTGCTGAAGTCACCATCAGCCGATTGTGAGATTCAAAAGCAGAAAAGGCTTCCAGCATGGAAAAACCTTCGGTTGCTCTTTTCAGATCTTCACGATTTTTCTCAGAAAACTCAACCCCGAGGAGTTTCTCCATTTTTTCAGACACATCACTGAACTGAAAATCAAAGCCGTTGAAGACCTCCACAAAGGCCAGGTTCATGAAGTACGTGCTGTCTCGCACATTGCGGGTGGTCCAAGTGCCCACATGCTGGGTGATTCTGTTGTTGCTGTCTGCAGTTACCTTAGGCGCAGCTTCATATGCGAGCGCCTGAGACACATAGTAATCATTGATCTCCGAGTGGTTTAACTGCAACGCGTCGATGGGAGTCTTGTCGTCCGCCTTTGAGGGATCAAGTCCTTCAGCGGTCGGGTTAGACTTGTTTTCGCGCCGCTTGTCGCCCCTCAGATCTTTGATGTAGAACCGCACAAGGGGCCACATCATGGTTTTGTCGTCTCGCTGAAAACGGGTCGCGTCTTTCTCAAGCCACTCCACGATTTCTGTGAGATAGGAAAACTCGGCCGTTCGCATGAGCGCACTCATCACCGTTTGTGCAAAGGCGACAGAGCGGAAATACTCAGGCCGGCTAATGGTTCCACGCTGATTTTGATCGGCAGTCTGGCTGACTGACCCCTCTTGACCAGGCTCAGCTCCAAAGCTCCTCAGAAAGAGAGGGAACAAACCGTTTGCGTTGGCGCTCTTCGTGCCAAAATTTCCTACATTTCCAAAGAGTCCAGCTGCAGCTGCACCCAAAACCACGTACAGGGGCCGGATCTCCAGCAATACCAGAAGGCCAACAGTGCCCAGCGCAGCTACGTCTTTATGCCGCGTCATCAGCCGGTTCAAACCCTCTCCCACCTGCTTTGGCGCATACATGGTTCTGGGCTCATAGGTGATGCTGGCCCGGCTTGCCTCGTCTAGATTGGCAATCCCCTCTCCAAGGGAGGTGGCCAAGAGCATCTTTGTGCGTGTTGGAACGGGACCCTGAATGGTCGCACAAATATAGTTTCGCGCGGTTGCCGACCCCTTCTTATTGTCGGGATAGGTGAAGTAGCGATCAATCATGACCGATTCGCGGCTGGAGGGAACCTTGACTTCTCCGGTGTGGAACTTTTCCTTGGTGAGCCTACCGACAAGGGGATTCGAGCCAGCATCAAACACAGCCGACAACAGGTCTCGACCCAGCTCTCGGCCTTGATTCGCCAAGTTGGCGCGGACGCTGTTTGAGAGGTTGCTCCGGTATTGAAAACCCATGAGACCCTTTTCCGCATAGTCTCCCGCGACACCTTTTTTGTATCTCACGTCTTCCGACTTTCTTTTCACCCGACGTCCTTCTTCCCTTGTGTCGGGAAGAAAGGGTTTGTAAGGGGCGTAAAGCACCTCATGAGCCCAACGCACTTCAGAAATGTCAATTTCGACGTCTTGTTTTTTCTGTATTTCGCGCTCTCTGAGGAGCGGCTGGCCTGGGTAAATGGGCACTCTAATGCGGGTGTTTATTTTCGGGTTTTTCGGATCAAAGCCATCTTGCAGATCTTGGCGGATCAAGCAGCCAATGAGATACAGATCTTCCGTTCCCTCAATAATCTGAAGGCTCTTGTTTATGGTCATCACGGGGAGAATGCGACCATCTTTGCCCGTAGCAAAGTCTTCGGCATGTTCGACCACAATCTCACCATTGGTTGCCGAACCGTCGACCTCGCTGTTGCCCAGCGCCTGGGTCACCACACCCGTTGATTCACGCGACTTTCCCCTGAGTGCGGTTGCCATCACGATGTGCCGACTCCAGTAGCTCGGTTCAACGGGGTGAGCAGCGAAGAGCAGATTGGAGTCTTGAACCGCAGAAA
>JANQPW010000512.1 GCA_028285285.1 Silvanigrellales bacterium | reverse complement strand
GAGAGCAATTGGAGCACACAAAGCCGCTTTTTTTGCTCACATTGATGTTCTCAAAGTTATGGCGGAGGAGCTCAGTGATGAAACCATGCGTGCTGTCTTGGAGTTTCAAGGCCCAAAAAATGGAAAGACGGTGCTCATGGACACTTTGTGGATCTCAAGACCCGGCCTCCCAGAGGATTATCAGGTCACGGAAGAGCAAATCCCCTTGTATCTGAAGACAGCGGAATTTGTTATCGAACTCTCTCGGAGAACGGGGGCTAATTTGAATCTGGCGGATCATGGTGCTCAGACAGCAAAAGACATGATGCTGGAAAACCAGCTTCGATTCCCAGAATACGGAGCTCTTCTCCAGAAACTACGGAATTGACCACACAACAGATCGAGGAGACAAGCTCACAATGAGTGGCAAAATGAAACAGAACCTTGAAGCAGCGATTGGCCGGCAGCTCCCTTCGCGCAACTGGAAAGTACCGAGAAGCAAAAGAAGTGCTCGAGCGCGGTTTGAAGGAATTTTCAGGTCACCGTCCGCTCTTGGCCTTTTTGGCAATGACTCTTTACAATTTGAAAGAGCACAAACGGGCGGCCACGCTGTTGCTGCGCTTGCTCACAGAAACAACCTCCGACAAGGAGGTTTCGAGTTATTCGAGGGCCATCGAGGCGTATGCGGAAGATTTGGACAAAACTTGGTAGAAGCTTGCTTCGGAGCTTAAAGAGGCTCCTTTTTTCGGGTACAGGAGTTTTCCTCTTTCTGTGCCTTTCAACTTCTTGCAAGTCGCGACAACTCAATGATGGAGCTTTGCAAGCGAGGGGGCGTGCTGCGTTCGAAGCTCCCGAAAGCCCCTTTCAACGCCCGACAGATGCACAGCTTCGAGAAGCCGTGAAAAAGTATCAAGAGTGCGCTGGTTCAAGAAACAAAGCCCTGATGGGATTACCGGCCTCGGTGCTGGACGTGCTGATCTTCAGTGATTCCGAAGCGGCTCAAGCAAAAGACCCCGACCTCTGGACACATCAGGTCAAGGCTTGTCGCATCGACCACAATGGTTTCGAGTTCCACGCAAACACCGTGCGACTGAGCGAGAGCGAGATCTACAACACCTTTTATGCCCAGGGTTTCCGAAAGAAATTCAGAGACCTGATGTGCTGGTTTGATCGAAGAAATGCCAACCACGGAAGAGTTCATTGGAACCACAAGATCTTTGGAGACGGTCTTGCGACCTACTTAGGCTTCTTTGCAGTGAGTGAGAAAATTTATGTTGCTCCGTCTGCGGAGCTTTTGATTTTCCGCATCAAGAGCCTGAACGATCTCCTAGAGTCCAAGGGTTTTGAGCCAATCCCGCTTGAGTTTTATGTGCCCCAAAAGGAACTGAAGGTGGATGGTGGCACCTATCTTCAAGACTTCGTTTTTAAACACAAACTCCCCATTGCCACCAGCGGTTATCTCCTCCAGCACGACCGCAACTTCCACATCTCTATTCTCTTGATGAGCCCCTCTTGGTTTGCGGAGATCCGAAAAACCTTGCGGGTTCATCTTGAGTTCGCAAGCATCATGGAAGAGTTGGGGAGCGAAGGAACGTCACTGTCGAGGCGCCTGAAGGGCCAATTGGCAAGGAGCCTTGATAAATTGGGAGGGCTTGCTTCCAGGCTGTACAACAATATCTATAGCGAGCAAGAACAGGCAGAAACCAATCCAAGCGCTTCTCATCCGAGCAACAAAATCTTTTGGGAGCGCACAGCAAAGTACTTCTTTGAATTTCTGAACAAGTTGGGATCTCCAGAGAGCATTCGAAAAGATTTTTCCTTGAAGGCCCGCCCAACTGAGTATCTCAACTTTGTGAGAACAGGCCCCGAGAGAAAGTGGTACGAAAGGAATTTTGCAGAGCTGTGGAGCACTTTCGAGCAGCGTCATGGTGAGCTTCTTCGGCCGCTTCCTCATGGGCCGGCCGATTCCGCTGACTTTGCAGCCTTGGCCCATGAACGGTGGATGGAGTTGAACCAGGTCACCAAGAGTGCCCTGGGCACGGGGGCTTGGCCCCAGGCTTTTGAGCGAAGCGCTATTCCTTCCGAATGCAATGGCGAACCCTGAGCTCTTTTCAGAGTTTGCTGGAGCTCATGTTCGGCCGACTTCAGAACTCCTGGAGAATTGGAGGCTTGACCGGGGCACACAAATAATGCGAAGTGACTGTCCGGTGTGACTTATTCAGAACGGGGTGTAGATTTGAGACAGAGAACTTTATTGCCATTTGTCCACTTCAAGGCTTCTCTTGTGGGCGGGGTTCTTTTGATCCTGAGCGCCTGCTCTGTTTCCGAGTACTCACCTCGTCCAACCTCAAAGGGTGTGACGAGGGAGGGCCTGGGCTCCGAGCAAAGCCCAGAGTTTTCTCCCGAAAAACGAAACGATGAAGAGAGCAGGCCTGTGAATGACACAAGTGGAAACGGAAGTGCTGGGCCTTCCTTGGCTGATCAAAACGAGAGAGTGGCACGTGTGAATGCCCTGATTGATAAGTACGACAATGGGCCGATTGCGGATCGCATCACGGTTGAGAGTCTCAAAAGCCTGCTGAGTGAAAGTGAGAGCCCGGTCTACGTTGTCGACTCCCGTCGCCGGGAAGAGTTTGAGACGTCACATTTGCCGGGCGCCATTCACCAGAGCGAATTTGAACAAATGCTCGACGACGAGGCCATACCTCTGGGCTCTCATGTTGTTTTCTATTGCACAATTGGTTACCGCAGCTCGAAATCTACTCAAAAGCTTGCAGGGCAGCAGACCGCTCTTCGCGTTTGGAATCTTGAGGGGAGCATTCTGATGTGGGTCAACCTCGGCAACTCTGTTTTCGAAACTGGTGGAGCTGAAACCAAGCGGGTTCATGTTTACGGGAAAGAATGGAACGTGTTACCGCGGGGTTACACCCCAGTTATGTTCTAACCTTATGATTTTAAAAGACTCATGAAATGTTGGCCGAGTTCCGATAAGAAGTCTTCAAAAGGGGACAT
The DNA here is from genome assembly GCA_028285285.1 of Silvanigrellales bacterium. Lineage (GTDB taxonomy): Bacteria > Bdellovibrionota_B > Oligoflexia > Silvanigrellales > Silvanigrellaceae > JANQPW01. The sequence continues at coordinate 958 of JANQPW010000512.1, read as the reverse complement.
GTTGTACTGATCGAAACGAGGACGGCACATTTATGTCCTTTCGAAGGCCCTGGAGACTTCACGCACAACGAAAATGCCAAGGTTCTTGGTTCTCCAAGAGTGCCGCCGCGTGCGCCGGGGCTTTCCTCGCCTCCTGCGGGTTTTTAGGCGACGGCTTGAGTGGATCCCTCAGGTCTCATGAAAGAGTGACTTCCGAGCAGCCAGCCCCGAGTGGTGAATCTCAGCCGCAACCTGACAGCGGTGAGGCATCTGCGAACTCAGCGACCTCAGGCAAAGTCTTAAAGAGCGAACTGAGGCTGGTAACTTACGATGACGACATCAAAGAACGTGTGAACATTCACTGCATATCGTGTCATGGCAGCGAATCTACCGTTGATCTTTCCCGTTTTGAGGAACCTTCAGTTGAAGGGACCAAAAGAAAGTGGGAGTCAGCCGTGCTCCAAACAGCTCAGGAGCTTATGCCCCCAACGAAGCCCACCCAGGAAGATAGGGTTCAGTCTCTTGCTGAATTTCAAGACGATCTCAAGGTTTGGGCAACTCTCGGATTTCCGAAAACCACTGCTGAAGGCTTGTCTTCGCTGGAGGAAAAAAAGACACAAGAGAAAAAAGTGGAGGAGGTCCTCAGCGATCTTCTCAATGCCCGCAATCGAGTCTCTGCACCACCTCCTGTGGCAGAGTGTGACAAGGAAGATCTTTTGCCAGCGAGGATCTGGCGCTTGACTCCCGCACAAATCTCCAACTCTCTCCGAGATGTTTTTCATATCGAAGCCCCTGAAAATCTGGAGGTCATGAGTGATCCCAGGCCATTTGTGTTTTCAAATGAGCAAAGAAACATGTCTCTTGATGGAGAGAACTTTGCAATTGCTTTTCGGAATGCTGAAAAGTGGAGTCAAAAGATTTTGACAGAGAATGCGGAATGGTCGATCTGTGGTGCCTCAGCAAACACCGCTTGTCTTTC
>JANQPW010000509.1 GCA_028285285.1 Silvanigrellales bacterium | reverse complement strand
CCCAAGGAAGAAAACGCAAAGTGTTGGTGTCGAGGCGGACAGCTGCATCAGGATAGCCCGTGTGCCATCCAGTGATCTCCGAATTTTCGTAGCATGTGTCAGCGCAGTCCCAACCAAAAACAACGTCACAAAACCCAAAACCTGATTCCAGTGCCGACAAGAGCTTGTTGCGATGAATGTATTTGCCCCGCAGAATTCCATCAATATCGGTAACAGCCACCTTCACGCGGTTGACACCCGGATGAGTGCTGAGTTCATCGAGCGTCCATGATGTGCGGAGAGGGTCAAGGGGAGGCGTGGGTGTGATGTTGTGACTTTCGGAACGTGTCATGCGGGCTCCTCTTCTGCGGCTGCACCATGAGCTAGGCGCCATCATACCGCTCCTTTGTGGATCCACAAAACAAAACCACAGGCAGAGGCATTCGTGTTTTAGTTCTTTCCGAGAAACCCCTTCATTTGTTGCAACATGCTTTGCTTTTCTTCTTCCGACATGGAGGCCAAACGATTTTTGAGTTCGGCCAATTGCGTGGCATCGATATTCCCGACCATATCCCGCATCTGCTTCATTTGTTCGGGTGATATTTTGTTGAGCACTTCGCTGGCCATGGTTCCGAGATCGCCAAAAAGACCGGCTCCTGGCATCTCTTGTGAGTCTTCTGCGCTAGCCGTTGGTTGGGGCTCCACGGGTTTGGCTGAAAAAACCACTCGCTTTTCCTCGAGCTCGACCGCAACGTCCTGCGCCTCCAATCGTTCGCGGATCTTGTTGAAAGAGAACCCCTTTGCCGAAGCCGCTTCAAAAAGCGAGTCAATGGGAAAGGCCACGGATTTTTCGGGAAAGCCATTTTTTTCCAAATTGCGCCTGAGGTTTTGCTCGAACGCGTGAAGAGCATCTTCTGTTTCTTTGTCTGTGCTCATGAGCTTTGTTCCTTTCGTATGGAGCGTTGTCTCCTCGGTGTGCGAGGCAAACTAGCGCAATGTCCAGGGGTACAGGTCGACAAAGTCTGGAAGTGCGTCTCTTCCGGGGGGAAGATCCACCACGCCAGTTGCCCCTGCCCAAGCGCGGTAGTCGCCACTGTTTTGAGCACGAAGAGCCTGAGAATGGGGGGAAGATCTCGAAGCTGAGAGATGCGGTCGCACAGCCACGTACTTGGTGAAGCGTTCGTCGCGCGTGTGTGTGCTCAGGTCTTCAATATCTTCGGTTCGGAGTTGAGGGCGGCCTTCCGGCCACCCACCTAGACACCAACCTTCCAAGAAGGGGATCACGAAACGAGCCACACAAGCCGTGACAGAGAGCGGGTTCCCCGGCAAGCCAAAGACCAGGCTGTTGTTCCACGTGGCTACCAAAAGCGGATGTCCAGGGCGCTGTGAAACACGATGGAAGACAATTTCCGCACCCAATGACTCCAACACTTCTCGGGTGTGGTCGTGTTTGCCCTTGCTCACACCGCCTGTGACCAAGATCACATCGGCCGAGCGGGAACGCTTTTCAAGAACCGCTCGCATGGCGGCGCTGTCGTCAGGCACATGCTGTGAAAAACAGGTCGCCGTTCGATCGGCGAGCATATGGCGCAACATGTGTTCGTGCGAGGCGCGGATTTCGGTCTGCAATGGTGTTTGCGCAACCGGGACCACCTCAGAGCCCGTTGTGCAAAGAAACAGTCGCGGCTGAGGGCGCAAATGGGGAGTGACGCAACCCACGGAGGCACAGATGGCTGTTTCCATTGGTCCAATGACTTGGCCCTTGCGAAGGAGGGGTGTTCCCGCGGGGGCATCGGAGCCCTGAAGATGCAGGTATTGTTGGGGAGCAGATGAGACCCCGGCAGCGAGCTTGAGCTGATTTTCTTCGACTTCGACGTCTTCAACAGGAACCACCCGGAGATCCTCGAAGCGCCAGCCATCGGGGAAAGCAGCTCCTGTGGCAACAGGGGCTGCCTGGCCCTGGGAAAGGGAAAAAGACTGAGGTGCGGCAGCGGCGAGTCCCTGCTCAGAAAGCTGCAGGGTTTGGCCTGGTTTTAGGTCGCTTGCGTGAACGAGATACCCGTCCATCATCACACGATGGTAGGGAGGAATGTCTCGATCAGCGTGAACATCTTCGGCGAGAACCCGTCCAGCCACAAAGGCCAAATCCATTTTGACACTTTCCGGTTGCGTGGCGTGTTCGGCCAAATAAGAGTGCAAAAACTGCTGCACATCAAGAGGTGACGCCGGCTCTGATGAAGGGGGAAGAGTCGCTGATTGCTTCACAAAAGGTGCCTCCAGGAGTGGGTTTGACCGGAGGACAGTTGCCAAGCCGGCTTGGGCTCAGGTATACACCAGGTCTTGCATTCAAGAAACTCACAGAGAGGGGAAACCGTGAAAAATGAGCTCATGACTGGCGTGCGCAGCTCCAGAACGATTGATGTGACGTCGATCGAAAACGCCCTCATTGACCTGTTGGTGCGTTCTTCAGATGGTGTCTTGTCAGAAATGAGGCTCACCAAAGGGGCAATGAAGCTCGTGGACACAACGGAGCAAACTGAGCTTTTGAAAAAGGTTGGGAACCTCAACCCTGAAGTTGAAGTGGGGGGGAGTGCTGCCAATGTGTTGCGGGCGCTGGCTATTTTGGGAGGAACTGCGAGTTACAGCTCGGTGGTGGGTAAAGATACCTATGGCCGCTCTTTCGCATCGCGCTTGGCGGAATTGAACGTGAAGAACCGCTTGGCTGTGGAAGAGGGGGAAACGGGAACATGTGTTGTGCTGGTGTCGCCAGACGGCGAACGCACGCTGAACACTCACTTGGGTGCCTGTGTGAACTACACCGAGGCCCATGTTCCTGTTGATGACATTGCAGAAAGTAAGGTTTTCTTCACCA
>JANQPW010000495.1 GCA_028285285.1 Silvanigrellales bacterium | reverse complement strand
GAGAGGTCTTCGTGACCAGAGGAGGCATGCGGCTCCGCACACAGAGGCGCTCCGAAAAAGGTGAGGTTCCCTTGCCTCTGGAAGACATGGGTGTGGAAACTTCCGAGGCACGAATCGTGGCCACGGAGGGAGCCGATGTTTTCGTGGTGAAGTCGTTTCCTTCGCCTGCTGCTCGCAAGCGAGGCCTCACCCGTTCTGGCACTCGGGTGATCGTGATTTCTGGAACGGCACAGGTGCGGTTGAAAAAAGTGAAGGCGGGCCAAGACAACAATTACAACCTGACCACAGGCTTCGAGCTGTTTGTTTATGAAGACGGCGAAGTTGTTCCCTTGACTAAGCCCGATCCAAAAAGAATGGAGAGGCTGCTCGACATCACCATCACCCCGTCAGAAATTGCTGCCGAAATTGCCGCGCGCAACGCCGAAAAGGCGAAAGGCATTTCACTGAAGCAGGTGATTGCCGATGTTGAATCTCACATGAAGAACGAAGACTATTTTGAGATCATAGCGGCGATCTCGCCTGTGGCTTCGCGTTTCAAAGAAGACGTGCGCTTGCCCTATTATATGGGAGTTGCCAACAAGGGGCTTTACCAGCTGACTGAAGCGGAGAAGCTGTTGAAGACGGCCCACGCCCAGGATCCCTCTTATTTTCAGTCGGCCTGGGAACTCGCTTTGCTCAAAATGGAAGAGAAAAGATGGGATGAAGCCGGTGAGTGGTTGGAGCGAGCAGTAGATGAAATGCCCGCCGAAGACAGCCGGCGGGCCGAGCACCACTATTACTCAGGGGTTGTGAATTTTCAGCAAAGCCAAGACTTCAGTGCACGCTCCGATTTCACCAGGGCTTTGTGGGAACCCAAGCTTGAGTCGTCGCTGGTGGGCTCAGCTGGCAGCTTTCTCAAAACACTCCTGGAACGCAAAGGCTGGAACCTTGTTGTTCCTTTTGGTGTGCAGTACGACCACAATGTGTTGTCGCTCACGGGATCTGAAGAAGTGCCGGCGGGCTTTCCATCTCGCAGTCTGCTCCGCAGTATTGCCGGGGGAATCTTCACTTCTGACCCGGGACCCCAGGCAGAAAAACCCGGAACGTACATGGGTTACGGCGCCAAGCTGATGTCCATAAACAACTTCCCAAGGGGTTTTTCTTCTCTCGACGTTATTCTTGCAGAGGCCTCCCTCACACAATCGTTTGTGAGTTTTAGCGAGGCTCCACCGCAGAAAGATAAAGACGGCAAGGAGGAGAAGAAAGGTGAGAAGGTCAAGTCCATCACACAAGTTCGGGAGAGCTTGGGCTTTGTGGTGCTGGGCTCTAGCCTGGCCACCTCAACGCTCACACTGGGCTTGAATTTGGGTGGCTACGATTTTGACGTGCAGTATGAGGCCAACTTCAGCAACTCTCCCTTTGGAAGCGATGACTCCATTTCCTTCAACCAGAGCAAGAGCTTTGCGCTGGCAAAATGGGATGCGGGGGCCCTGCAACTTCCCGTGGCTCTCAAAGAAAAGCTCACGTTTCAACAAACCGAGACCAGCGGGCCTTCTGTGAAGGCAACTCTCAGCCCAACTTATCTGCACACCTTCAGCCCCCGCTTGTCGGCTTCTGCACTGCTGAAGACAGAAGTTGATTTCCAGCTGCGGCAAAATGACACGGCGTTCACGCTGACGGCGGGGCCTGGTGTGTCGGCCACCTATTTTCTGGCGCCCTGGTTTTTGCTTTTGCCTGGGCTGTCTTACGACATCATTTCTTCACCCGACAAAACTGACCTCGTGCACAAGCCGGTGGTGTCGTTTTTGGCCACGGCGTTGTTTTAGGAGGCGTCAGTTAGGACGGAATTCAAAGCAGCTTCCATACAGTTCACTCGATACACTTCCGACTGGTCTCCTCTAAAAGACCTTGTTGAGCCTGCTATTTCCTTGGTGGTCAACTGATTCTGTTTTTCAGCTCCTCAATCAAAAGTTCCCCGCACGCGTTTCGAAAAGGCTCTCACTGCTTCGTTGAGAGGAGTGCCTTCATCCACCAGCACCCGCACCTCTTTGGCTTGGAGCAGGTCACTCAGATACTCTCCCGGATCCTTTGACACGTCGGGTGGAGTGCTCCCAGATGACTCAACTGCTTCTGCCATGCCATCGAGTTCTGCGGCGGTGTGTTGCGTGGCCAAAGCCTTGATAGATTTGATGTCCATTTACTTCACCCCATGCTCGTTCAGGAAGTCTCGGAGGCCTTCTTCCTTTGTTGTGGAAAGCGAGGCGACCACCTGACCGTCTTTCACCAGGGCAACTGTGGGAAGGGTGGTGACTTTTGCATGCGTGCGCGCTCCGGGGTTTTTCTCAGCATCTACCTTGAACAGAGTGAGGTTGAGCTCGTTGCCAACCTTTTTGAACATGGGTGCTGCCATGCGGCAGGAGCCACACCAAGAGGCGTAAAAGTCAACGAGGGCAAGCTTTTGTTTGGAGAGATGCTCTTCAAAGTTTTCGTCGGTCACTTCGATAAAATCGCTCATGGGTTCTGCTCCTCTGGTTGCAAAGAATTCCTCATCGTATGATGGCTTTTGGGTTTAAGCCAAAGTCGTTAGCGTGTGCCAACGAACTTTCCTTTCACCCCAGCACCTAAGGACCTTATCATATGCCGACATTCGCGCTTCGCAAACTCGGGCTGGAGAGCCAAACAAGAAAAGGAAGGGATCTCTCTGATCACACACCTGCCCAAGTGCTGAACCACCTTCTGAGTGGTGAAGACCTCAGCCTTGAAATCGACACCTTCACCTGTGGCGAGTTGGGCTCGATCCGCAGTGGGCAACACCTCAGTCTGCGCTGGACCGGAAAGTGTTCCTGCATCATCTGTGGCGCCTCCACGAGAAGGCTCATGAATGGCATTTGCTACAACTGCTTTCAAAACAAGGCTGAGGCCGACCTTTGCGTGATGAATCCACGTCACTGTCACTATTTGCAGGGCACTTGCCGAGAGCCGGCCTGGGGGAGGGGGTTCTGCTTCCAGCCCCATGTGGTTTACCTGAGCTACACCGGTGACTTCAAAGTGGGGATCACGCGGGTAGATCAGATTCCTGTGAGGTGGCTGGACCAGGGGGCCACTTGGGCCCGACCCCTCGCACTTGTGGGTTCACGGCACCAGGCGGGTGCCATCGAGCATGCGTTGACATCTTCAGGTCTGCTCTCCGACAGAACCTCGTGGAAAAAGATGTTGAGGGCAGGCAATGCGCGGCCGATGGAGAGTGAAATCCAAGACCGGCTGCGGATTTTCTCAGAACAGATCCAAAGTGGTGGAAAGTGGGAGAGCTTGCGCCTGCGCGTTTCGGCCCCGCCTCGAGCTCCCAATGCGGGGAAGATCGTTTGGCATCCCGACTCTGGCTCATGCTTCATTTCCTATCTTCCTGATGTTTCTCAAAAAGAGTTGAAGTCGACAAACTTTGACAAGGCGACGGAAGTTTCTGGACGCTTGAGGGGCGTGAAAGGGCAATACCTTCTTTTTGAAGATTGTGTTTTTAATGTGCGCCGCCATGAGGGCTATGTGGTCGAGGCAGAGGTCTAATGAATTGTTTACGATTTAAATGTTCTCTAGTTGAAATCACAAACAGGGTGGTCGGCATAAAATTCCATATATTATAAATACTTATTAAGATACTTGCATCCCTTGCCGAAGAGGTGTAGGTTTCAATGTACAAGTATGAATTGTATTTATGGAGGTCGACTGTGAACATCACTGCGAAAACCCGATACGCCACCAAAGCACTGATGGACATCGTGTTTCACCACCGCGCCGGCCCCGTGCAGCGCCGCCACATTGCGGCTCGGCAGGGAATTCCAACTGACTACATGGACCAAATTTTGATGAGGCTGCGCAACAAGGGTCTCATTCACAGCCTGCGGGGGCGCGAAGGTGGGTACCTTTTGGCTCTGGAGCCGGAAGAAATCACCCTTTGGGATGTGGTCACTGCGGTTGAAGACGAGGCCTATCATGTGGCCTCTCCTCGGCTGGATCCCAACTGCTTGTATGCGAGTGATCTCGTCACAGATCCCCTTTGGGACGAGGCCTCCAAAGCTTTGGAAGCGACCCTCAGGGCCAAAACCTTTGCTGACCACCTCAACGATGCGGAAGAACGGGTGTCGGAAGCGGGGCACGATCCTGTGGAATTGACCGAGACCAAGCCTTCGAAAGATTGGAGGCTGAGCCCGCGAACTTTGGCGTTAGCCTAGTTTTCCCCGATCATCGCCTCTAGAACCTCTACCGAAAGAAGCGCCAGGTCGGAGTGTGTGAGGGGTGGCGGAAGCTTGCTGAGCTCGCGCTGCTCTTCCATTAATTCGGTGAGACTTCCCAGTCTGAATTCCTTTTTCAACTCCGTTTTTGCAAGAGACGCGAACACATTGAGCATCTGTGACTTTGTGCTGGGCTTTTCATTCAGCAGTTTCGTTTGTGTGTTCAGCTCTTCTCCAACAATGGCTGGAATTTCATGGGAAAGGTAGAACCAGAGGGCGTCCGCAGCGACCAGTTTTTGTTCGCGTGAGAGCTGGGAGAGCTTCGCATTTTCTGTGGCGAAAGTGCGATAAAAACTAAGCATTTGAGCTTCACGCGAAGTGACGAGTAGCGCTCGAGCTGCAGAAGGGGCTGTGAGGATCTCTTGGTCAAATCCATAGTTCACGCGATGGCCCATGTGATACAAATCGTGAACGAGAAAGTGTTCCGGATCCTCTTCCTCTCCCGTGTCTCCCACAATAACTTGGCCTTGCGGCACTACTCCGTACAGAAAGATCGGATACGGGGTCAGAAGGTTGAAGTCTCTGATGGGAACCACGTTGTCGGGGGTTGTCCAAACCGGTATCGCGAACCGCTGGGGAAATGGGGTGAAGTATTGCCGCAAAAAGGGATCGCAATCATCGGGAGATGTCCACTTTCCATTCTTCACATACAACCCTGCTATCACGTAGGTGATGCAGTCGTACTGACGGCTTAATGTGAGAGCGCCCGAATCGTTCGTCAGAATTGAATCAATGGTCTTGGCAAATTCTGACTCCTTGTTTTCTCTCAACATTCTTGATTTGACCTGCTCAACCATTGGTACATATACATTTTGGAAAACGTCGCTTTCATCCATAGCTTTATAATATTTAGATATTGTTTCGATACTGACCACAATTTCGCTGTTGGTGAATTGAAAGAACTCTTTTTCATCAAACACGGAGCCTGCTTGGTTGGTGTGTTCAAAAGGTGAGTCGCCTTTAAGTCCAGAATTGCTTGAGCGGCTGGTGCAAGAGATGAGGGCAAGGAGAGCGAGAAAAAGAGTCTGAAACATCATTCCTCCAGGAGTTTTTCTTTGGAACGAAGGAATTGTACAACGCCAGAACTGGTCCCTTCAATTGGTGCCAGGAAGCTCAGATTTTTTTCGGAGGTGTGCGAAAAGTGGTCAGAACTGTTCGCTTTCTGGAGGGTGCTCAGGTGGGTGAGAGACACCTCGCCACCAATTGAGAGGGCCAGTTTT
>JANQPW010000490.1 GCA_028285285.1 Silvanigrellales bacterium | reverse complement strand
GACAAAAAGAGACACAGGAAAAGAGCGAAACCTCAGCACAAGCAACCTCCCAATCGCAAGAGCAAAAACCCCAAGAGAACAGCAAAAGAGCTGAACAGGAGCTTAAGAAAAAGCTCAGTGGCCTTGAGCGAGCCTTTCAGTCAGAAAAAGAGATGACCGAAAAGCTCAAAAAAGAACGCCAAGAGCTCCAGCGAGAGCTTTCTCGATGGACTTCTGCGGCCCAAGACGCCGACGGCAAAACACTTGATCCGGTGCTCTTTAGGAGATGGAAACAACGTGCCTTGGTGGGGCGCCAGATGTATCAAATGATGCGCCAGCTCAGAGAGATGTCTGATATAAAACTCACCACCTACCAAGAAGGGTTGATGCGGCTGAGCGAACACGTATTGCAATTGACGGGGCAGCCACACCCAAAGGTGGCTTCGGGTGAAACAAAGCCTGATCGCTATCTTGCAGCTGCTTTGAGTGCCATACCGCGCCACACCCAAGCCTCAACACCTTCACAAGAGGTCCCTGAAAACAGAGCTGAGCCCATACCAGAAGAAACAGAAAGTAATATTCCGCAACCATCGACAACCCAAGCCCACGGTTCGGGAAATCCACAAACGAACTCTGGAAACGAAAATGCTCCCAGCTGAGGTTATGTCAGCTGGGAGATATTTTAAGGGCACAGAAGGACTTCCTTGGCCCTTAAGCTACGAACACCGATTCAAATCAGATTCAAAGAGGGTTTCTCTAGTTTCTCTGTTCGTCACCTCCTTTCTCCGCGCAGTAACGGCCGAGAGTTGAACAAAGTTCTTATTCGTTTTCTGTAGATGAAGAGCTAGGCTCCTCATCACCACTTTCTTCCACAGGAAGAGTGGGCTCTTCGTCACCACTTTCTTCCACAGGGAGAGTGGGCTCTTCGTCACCACTTTCTTCCACGGGGAGAGTGGGCTCTTCGGTACCACTTTCTTCCACAGGGAGAGGGGCCTCCTCACCACCTTCTGTTGTAGATGTTGTAGATGTAGAAACAGACTCCTCTGAGCTTGAAGAAGAGGAAACAGAAGGCTCGGGCATAGTCACGGGTGCCTGACCTGACTGCATGGCCTCTACAGCAGCTTCAATAGCTCCAAGTCGGTCTTCAATCGCTTGCATTTTTGCAGGATCAACGGTCCCCTGGCTTCTCAGCTCTGCCGCAATAGCTGAGGCAGTCGCATCATCACCAACCAACCGTGCGGCTTGGTAACGGCTCAGGAGCTCATCCTCACTTTTTCCTCTCAAGTCGGAGTTTTCTTGTTGAGTGGCGCTCTCACGCGGAAGCTCAGGTCGACTCGAGCCGCAGGCTGCAAGACTTAGGGAAAAGGCGGCCACAAAAGCGAGTCCAAGTGTTTTCATGATTTCCTCCAAGATGGTTGGTTTCTATTATCCTTATCGCCGTTTATAAAAGTTTACTTTAGATAGTTTTAAAAAATATATTTTTATATAAAAATAACAATTATATATATTTGTTCATTGTTTTTAAAAGAGGTGAAATAATAGTTTTTTGATTTCAACCCCCCCTCAAAAAGAGGCACTGCAGCTCTGGCCGGCACTGCACCAAAATGCTGACACTGCATCCTCGAAGTTGGCGGTTTTTGGCCGATAAAATCAGTGGTTGATCAACACCAACTGCGTGCTGGCGAATGATGGGAGCAATGAAAACTACGGCCGCTGCCCACTTCTTCT
>JANQPW010000482.1 GCA_028285285.1 Silvanigrellales bacterium | reverse complement strand
GTTGAACTTCAGTTCAACTTGTGGCGGAGAGAGAGGGATTCGAACCCTCGTTAGAGTTTCCCCTAAACACGATTTCCAATCGTGCGCCTTCAGCCACTCGGCCACCTCTCCGGGTTCTGCCTAGACAGAGCCTCTACGGCTAGTCTATGCCTCGGCAAAATGCAAGTGACACAGTCGAGCTTTAGGGCTTGTCGCGGTACAAAAAGCTGGCTTTGTACACATCGCGGCGCACACGGTTGATGTTGCCAAGGGGGCGGTGTGCTGCCGTGCTATGCCAGGTGTTGAAAAACATGCCTTCGCATTGGGCTCGTCGCGCGTCGGAGCGGAAGTCTTGATTGCCCTCGAGAGGGAAGCGAATGGTTGCAACTTTCACGAAGGCCCCACTTCTCTTCTTGCTTTCTGCTGGACGAAGCTCGGGGTTGCGATAAAAGCGATCCACTTCAACATTGGCTGGAATGTCCTTCCAGAGAACAGATGCGTCTTCGATGGGGTGGAGCTTGGGATGGCGTTGGATCTGCACCTCCAGTTGCATACAGACTTCTCGACTGCCTGAGTTGAGCCGAGTGCTGAGTTCTTCAGTGAGATAGTCTTCCCCTGGGTTGTCTGGCTTAACGGCTTTTCGGTTGCCATCGCAGGCTTTAAGCCAATATTTCCCTGCTCGCTCTCCCATTTGAAAAGCGCCACCACTTCCGTAGGTGAGGTCAGCTAGGCTTCCCACGTTGGGATCGATCCACTTTCGGAGAATATCTGCCGTTCTCGGGCCGTCTTTCTTCACATTGGCAAGGAACTTCACCATGGTAAGGCCGCCCTCAAGGGTTGCTGCATGAAAATCGATGAAGGTCTTTGCATTCCGCGTTGGAAACACAGGGCTGTTGGTTCCGAGGAAGTCTTGGTGCATGAAACCTTCCCCGTCTGTGGGCAGTGGGTCCACGAAGTCTGGGTCAACAGGGCTTCCCTGCACGTTCATGACCTTCACTGCAAAGCCTCGGGGGTCGTTCACAGCGTCAGATTGGATCTGCCCACTGCCACTCGAGAATCGACCCCAAACATCATAGCTTCTCATTGTGCTGAAAACGCCAAAGCGGAGCTCGGCTTTGTCAGAGCCAGATAGGTCTTCGACTTGAAGTGTGCCCTTGAGGCAGGCTTGGCCTTTGGCGTGAAAACTTCGGCGTCGTGCGGTTCCGTTTGTGTCGCGCTGTGCCTGTTCGGCCAACTCAACAGCTGTTCTCACGATCTCTTGTTCGGTGAGGCCATCAATACGTCTTTCACCTGTGGCCAAATACTCCTCAAAGAGGGCTACATCACCCCTGTTCCACCAGGCATTGCGTCGGTTATTGGCGCGATCACCAATAATGTTCACTTCATTGAGATCTTCCGGGGAGTCGCCATAGTCTTTCGTGGAAGGAGAGTCTGTCTGAGGAGCGGGCTTTGCCAGAGCTGCTGAAGCCGCTCCGAAGATGACGGCGCCGAGCGTGATGGGAGTGATCACTTTCATGGGTTTGTCTTCCTTTCTTGAACTGTTGGGCCAACATGGACCAGCGCCGCACATTTCGTCAAGGTTAGGAAAAGGCAGAGCTCTTAGGTGTTGGAGGAAGGCTTGTTCGGTGCTGATCTTTTTGCGTCGCGGATCAGCTTTGTGAGAGTGCGATCGAAGGTCGCTGCGAAGAGCTTCTTGTCTTGATCAGAGTAAGGTCTCCCTCCCCCCGTCATTTCACCTGTTGAACGGATCTCGGTCATGAGGTTGCGCATGGCCAGTCGCTCTCCAATTGATTCGGCATTGTATATTTCGCCTTTTGGGTTGATCGCGCACAAACCCTTTTGCACGATGTCGTTGGCAAGAGGGATATCTGCCGTGATCACCAGATCTCCCAAAGCCGCACTTTCCACGATGTGGTTGTCGGCAACGTCGAAGCCTGCACCCACCTGAATGAGCTCAATGAGGGGAGACGGTGGTGTGTGCATGTGGGAGTTTGCGACCAGCTTTACAGGTATTTGCAGCCGTTTAGAAGCTTTGTAAACAATGTCTTTCACAGGCCGGGGGCAAGCATCTGCGTCGATCCAAATTGTGGGTGTGCTCACTGTTCTGCTTTCCTTTAGATCCAGTCGGTCTGTTGGTGACCCTTTTCCGCAACGGAAGCTCCAAGCACGCTTCCGAGCAACTGCTCAAAGGCGGCTTTGTCAGCATCCGTGATGTCGAGAGTGGTCTCATTAGCATACATTTTCAAGTAAGAACGGAGCTCATCTGGGTTGAGGGTTCCAGCTCCATGGGCACAATATTCTTCTTCAAACAGGGTGAGGTGCTTCATGCCAAAGGCCATAGACTCTCGCAAGAGTTGCGAGAGCCTCTGTTTTTGATCTTCGCTGAGGCCACGCCGGATCACATTGATGCCCAGGGGTAGCGAGCACCCGAAGCGATTCTTCCACTCTTGCCCCACATCAAAGATAAGCGCGGCACCTTTTGATTCATAGATGAGCCGGCCTTCGTGGATGATCAGTGCAGCAATGTTGGCATCCCTTTGAGACCTCTCTCTGAGCTCTGTAAAGCTTCTTTCAATGGGAACAATGGGAATTTCCACCAGAGTGCCAAAGGTGTAACCAAGGGCTCGGAGAGCATGGTGAGCAGTGGTGGCCCTTCCAGGGGTGAGGAGGGTCCACTTCTTCAACTCCTCAGAACCGATGGCAGGAAACTCTTTGGCTTGTTGGGGGCTTGGTGCCAGGAGCACGGGCCCGTACCCATCTCCCACAGAGGATCCCATGCGCAAGGGTTGGTAGTGTGGGGCCACGTGAGCGTAGTGGGCCGCAGAAATGGCAATGATGTCGTATTGAAGGGTGTCCGCCATGCCGTTGAGCTGCTGCGTGTCGGCTTCCACAATGTCAAAGTGAAACTCGGGGTCAGAAATGAGCCCTTTTTTCAGAGCCCAGAACATCAGTTTGTCATCGGCATCTGGGCTGTGGGCGACTTTCAACGTGTGTGGCATGTCTTTGCTTTCCGGTGTTGGCGGGCTCATTGGAAAAAGATCCTTGACCCCAAAGAAATTCTGAAATATCACGGCTGCTCTGTTCTCAGAGTCGCCGCTGAGGTCCCCACATGAGGCCTCACTTTGCTGTCAGTGAAATAAAGGAAGTTGGTCGTGAGTGCAAAGTACGCAGTCGTAAACGTTTTTGGACGTCAGTATAAAGTCAAAGAAGGCGAGAGCATCAAGGCCGCTCTGTGCCCAAATGAGGTTGGGGAAAGTCTTGAATTTCCAGAGGTTTTGCTTCTGAGCAACGGCGGAGATGTGAAAATCGGCACCCCCACGGTTTCTGGCGCGAAGGTGACCGCTAAGGTGGAGAATCACGGCCGTGATCCTAAGGTTTTGGTGTTTAAGTATCTTCACAAGAACAAACACAAAAAATCTGTTGGGCACAAACAACCTTTTACCACGCTGAACATCGAAAAGATTGAAGGCTGAGGCTTTTGAGAATACTGTTTGCGCGGTCTTTGAAGGTGCGCAAAGGAAGAATTGAAACGGGAGACTGAAGAGAATGGCAACCAAAAAAGCCGGTGGCTCCACCAAGAATGGCCGTGATAGCAACCCCAAATTCCGTGGCGTGAAGAAGTATGCGGGTGAAGAGGTTCTCGCTGGAAACATCATCATTCGCCAGGTTGGCACTAAGGTGCATCCTGGTCGCAATGTGGGAATGGGTCGAGACTACACACTTTTCGCGCTCACTCCTGGTGTTGTGAAGTTTGAGAACATCTCTCGCACTCGGCAAAAGGTCAGTGTTTATCCTGCTGAAAGCGCGAGTGTTTAAAAGCGGAAAGTTTTTTCTGGGGTGAGCTCAGGAAACATCCTGAGAAGCTCCAAAGTGTCTTGCCATCTGTCTCACTTTGAGTGGTGCAGTGGCTTTTTTTTTGTCTTTGAGGTGGAAATGAAGTTCATAGACGTGGCCGAAATTCAAGTGCGTGCCGGCAACGGCGGTGCGGGAATGGCTCATTTTCGCCGAGAGCGTTTTCTTCCGTTTGGCGGTCCTGATGGTGGCAATGGCGGGGAAGGCGGCAGCGTCTTTCTAGAGGGAGACAGCGGCCTTTCCACGTTGCTTGACTTTAGATACAAGCGCCATCACGAAGCAGGCGATGGCGGCAAGGGCAGCACCAACAATCGACAGGGAGGTCGAGGCACTCATCGGATTCTCCAGGTTCCCTTAGGGACCGTTGCGATCGATGTTGACACAGGTGAAACTCTCGGTGAAGTCGTGGAGCATGAACAGCGTCTCAAAATTGCTGCTGGCGGCAAAGGAGGTGTCGGCAATCGGGTGTTTGCTTCGTCTCGAAATCAAAGCCCGACGCGCACGATCCCGCCAGAGCCAGGTGAGAAGCGACGTGTGCGTCTTGAGCTCAAAATGATCGCTGATG
>JANQPW010000543.1 GCA_028285285.1 Silvanigrellales bacterium | reverse complement strand
CATCCGGCTGCTGGGCAACTCAGTTTACGATCGAACCGTTGATGTGACCTCGTTGCGAAAACGCATCGGAATGGTGTTTCAAAAGAGCAATCCTTTTCCCATGAGCATCTATGAAAATGTGGCGTATCCTCTGCGCATTGCGGGTGAGAGGCGCAAGAATGTGATCTCTGAGGCCGTGGAGAAGAGTTTGAAGTCGGCAGCGCTCTGGGACGAGGTCAAAGATCGGCTGAAAAAGAGTGCCCTTGATCTTTCGGGTGGCCAGCAACAGCGGCTGTGCATTGCCCGGGCTGTTGCTGGAGATCCTGAAGTGCTCCTCATGGACGAACCCTGCTCTGCGCTTGACCCCGTGGCAACTCTCAAAATTGAAGAGCTCATGCAAGACATGCGGGGCAAGTACACCATTGTGATCGTGACCCACTCCATGCAGCAAGCCCAGCGTGTGAGTGATTGCACAGCGTTTTTCTATTTGGGCAAGCTTGTGGAGTCTGGAGCCACAAAGCAACTTTTTGAAAATGCCTCGAAGAGCGAGACCAAGGACTACATTGCCGGCCGCTTTGGCTAGGCCCGCCTTGGCTGTGTTACAACGCGCGGTTGAGGATGGAGGTCAGCTGTTGGCGGAAGTTCTCTTGCGCCATGCGTCTATCGGAGGCGCCGGAGAGAGACTCCTGGGCCAATTGCAGGGCACTCTTCACATCAAGAATTCCACCAACGGCCTCGTTTGTCGCTTCCATCGATCGAGACTCAACGAGGATCTCGCGGACGCGTTGAGGATCCAGTTCTGGGTTCACTTCCAGCATCAGCGCCACTGCAGCGGCCACCTGAGGAGTGGCACCTGAAGTTCCCCCAAAGTCGGAAAAGCTGCCGTCGGGGCCAGACAAAGTCCAGAGCTGCTCGCCAAAAGCACCGACGGTGATGCGGTCCCCAAAGTTGCTAAACCCGGCTCGATCTCCGTTGACGGAAAGGGCGCCCACAATGATGGATCCGGTGTCATCTTCCGCTTCTGCTTGAAGCTCTAGGCCGGCATTGCCTGCGGCTGACACCACGTGAATACCCGAACTGATAGCAAGTCGAACGGCCTGCCGGGTGGGCTCAAAGGTTTCCGATGAGCCGCTAAAGGT
>JANQPW010000451.1 GCA_028285285.1 Silvanigrellales bacterium | reverse complement strand
CAAAATTCAATGACCCGCCGGAGCGAAAGGCTCTTCCGGCCAGCTGCTATTTCGGCAAGAAGAGTGCGCGGCCAGCCGAGTTTTCGAGAAAGGTAGGTGTGGCTGCGATTTTCCGAGATCTGCTTGTTCTCTTTGATCACACTCTGCACAAAGGCAGAAGCTTCTGAAAACTGTGTGGGGTTGGGAACAAATATGGCCGAATTGTAACTGACATCGTTCTGCTGCTTGGTCATTACACACCTCCCTGGCTCGGAAAAATATTCCGTTCTCTCCCAGAGGGAACAGAAATCGAAGGCTGTCGTTGAGCTCCACTAACCCGGAAAATAAACTGATTCTGAATCGCTTTCACGTAGCTGTTTATTTGAGTTGCTGCAAAAAATCAATGAGGTGGACACATGCTCTCTTTTGTTCCTAGACTGCTGGGGTTTTTTGGAATACTGGTTTTCTTCGCTTTTGGCTGCACCAACGAAGGTGCCACCAGAGTGAAGCAGGATGTTTTGGCATCTTTGGGTAGCCCTGAAGAAAATGCGGCTCTTTCTGCAAAATACCCCCGCTTCATCAACGCCAAAAATCATGGTGAATCTGTTTACGCCGTGTGTGTGGAAAGCCGCGACTCCAAGTGTACAAAAGTGAATTTTCTTTTCACTCGTCGGCCTGGCGCCAATGCCGAGGTGTTGAATTCCGAGCCTCTTGAGGTGAGGTTTTTGCCAGAAATCATTCGTGAGATGGACCAACCGACCTATGTGACGGCCATAGGAAACGTTCTTGAAGGATTCAACGACAATTGGGGGGATGCCTCAGAAGTAACAAAGCTGGCTCTCGGCCCCTTCCTTTTTGTCATCGCTGCCTTTGCGTTCATCACCGAGCCTATCACGGCACTGCCCTACCGCCTGCCTGAATATCTGGGTGATAAGGCTCAAAAGTTCTTTCGCGATCGGCGCTTGAACCGGGCAACACAAGAGGGTCCCGATGCCTACCTCCTTCCGGAATGGGCCTTGTACAAAATGCGAAACACAGCCAAGCGGATGAAAAACCGAAGTCCTAGTGAAGTGGCGCTTCATTGTGGGCAGTCACTCTAGGAATTCAGTCGGCCGAGAAGAGTTCAAAAGCGCCAAAACCTTAGCTCCCTTTCACGATGCCCGTGAGAATTGAATGTCGAATGTCGTTCCGGTTTCAGCACTCTCTTTTGTTTCGCTGGGCGTGCTTTCAACACTTTGAAGGCTCTTCGAATGTAGCGAGATGTGTGCGCCATAGAGTTCGATGTAAGACTGCACAATGGGAAGTCCAAACCCTGTTCCCTTTTCTCCTGCTGTTCCTTTCCGATTGGTCTCTGCTCCCCAGTTGAAGATTTGAGACTGCAGTTCTTGGGGAATACCAATGCCGCTGTCGGCTATGCTGAGTGAGACTTGCTGCGACGTCTGCTGAATGCGGATGTCGATGCGGCCCCCCTCGGGTGTGAATTTAATTGCATTGGAGATGAGATTAGAAAGCACCTGATTCACCAAGGTCGTGCGTTCGGCCAAAACTTTCACACTGTGGCCGGGTGCCTCAAAGAACACCTTGAGGTCTTTTTTCTGAATTTTTTCTTGAAAGCCGAAAACGCTGTTTTTCACGCACTCACTGAGCTCGACTGCCTCTAGGTCTACCTTCAGCAAGCCTGACTCAATGGCTGTGAGCTGCTTGGTGTGCATGATGATCTCTTCAATGGTGGAGGTGGCACGTTCCAGGCGTCCGATGTGTTTGCTGAGCCGTTCAGGATCAACGGTTTGATGACCTTCTCTGCTCTCCGATTCCATTTTGAGCTGGGTGAGGCAGGCTGAAAGCACGGCCAAGGGGTTGGCTACGTCGTGGCCCACCACCCGCAGGAGATTTTGAGAGTGGGTTTGCTTGCGCATGAGGGCATGATTGCTGAGCGTGAGCCGTTGTTTGAAGAAAGAGGTGAAAATCAGAGAAACAATGGTGACAAAGCAAAGGGAAAGCAGCGTCGCTTCTTTGCTCGTGGGAAACATGTCAACCTTTTCGGGTTGAAGACTGTTCAACCAAAAGAAGCCAGCAATCACCAAAAAGGCCCAAACCGTGACATCGCGAGTGGGCAAAAACAGGCTGGCGGTGATGGGAGCCAGTATCAACAAAATGGCCAGGGGTGAAGAGAGCCCTCCCATGAGGGAGGCGCCATAAACGGCCATGATGGAGCCGCTCGCAATGAGCACGTGGGCTGCAATGCGTGGTTTGAGCCCATGGCGCAAAGCCACTGCAACAGCTCCGAGGCCTATGGCAGGAAGATAGAGGATCGCACCCGACCCATCTCCCACAAAGTTGTGAAAAAAGAACCCAAAGATACCAAGGGAAACACTGCTCAAGAGGGCATAGTAGTAAAGCACAAGAGGTGACGCATCGGACTCAGCCGGGCCACCCTTTTGGGAGGTTTCTGGGAATTTAAGCCAGAGAAGGAGACGCCTCATGTCATCCGGATTTCACTTTACAGCCAGAGTTTTCCCCCCAACCTCTGTGCTGGGAAGGTGCCCCCGGGGGCGCCCTTCTATCGACAGTGCCTGCTGCCTTCCACAGAGCACTTCTTGCAGTGTGAATGAAGTGCCACTGGATCAGTGGGCAGCCTGATCACCGGTTTGGAGAGGAAGGCTGAGGGTCAGAGTGCGTTCGGCGGTGAGGGTGATCCACTGAGGGCTTTCCAGTTGGCCCTGAATGGCATAGGCCTCTCCGGCATCGTGGTAGCCGTTGCTGTTGCTGTCTACGAAAATGAAGAGGCTGTATTGCCCGACATCGAGGTTGGTGATGAGGTGTTCCGTTTTGCCCACATCGGAAGAAACCAGGAGGCGCTCAGAGGGAATGAGAAACTCAGCATCCGGGTGTGCCGCTAAGTCTTCCGTGCCGCGCAGCTGAATGCGGATGTCTCGGTTGTGGGGCACTTCAATTCCCCCGGCAACACTGAGCTGGAGGCGAAGATGGGCTTCCGACGGGGTTTCCGCCTGGGGCTTGCGAAACAGCTTGTCTAAGAACAAATCAATTGATGGCGCTTGATCGGCTTTTGGTGAAGAGATCACGAGTTTTTCGGCACCTGAAAGCGCACCGTGAATGGCGATAGGTTTGTTGGAAATCAGCTCCATTCCGTCATATTCGTAGGGTGTGTTGTTGTCGTAGCGATCGGTGAGATAAGCCCTCACGAAATACTCTCCTCGACCAAGGTATAAGGTCGAGCTCTTGCTGTAGCCCGGGCGATCGGGGTTGTAGCCTGAGATCATCACTGAGCTCATGGGGCTTCCGTAGAAATAGGGGTTGTCGAAGGCCTCGACTTGCACAGTGCTGGCACTTTGGGGCAGCTCCGACATGAGGTACTTCACGTGAATGGGCACGGCCACACAAGTGCTGCTTTGACAGGAAACGTGCCACTCTTCGGTGTCGCTTTCATAGCAAGACTTCTCGGGCTCACTGCTGTCGCTCGAGCAGCGATCTCCGCGTTGGTCGATGGGATCAGTGAGGCCCACACCGCCAGAATCCCAGTCATCGTCCCACTCGTCGTCGGTCTCGGAGATGTGAACATAGCAGGAGCACAGTAGGGTGGTGGTGAGGGCTGCAACTGAAGTGAGGGTCAGAAAGGAACGCGCATGATGATGGATTGCCATATGAAAAATCTCCCTTTTGATGTTATGTCTCTCCTCGTTCCGAGAGGAGTTGGGTGCCTTTACGCCAAAGCCGTGCCAACTGTCTAAGTTACTAAAATAATAAGATAAAGATTGTGTTTGAGATGATCGCTGCCAGTTCTGTCATGTTACTTTTGCGGGCCCGTCCTAGCTTTGCAACGCGACCTGAGCTGTGGTGGTGCATGAAGTCATTTGGGAGCTCAGAAGACTCTGCCAAAACTGTCAGATCAGTCTTCTCCCTTTTGCGACAGAGTGGAGAGGGCAGCTTCGCATGAGCTCAAACTCTGTGCCCCCTTCCCCTGCGCTTGACTTCTGCGCTCGGTCAAAGGGCCGTTTCACAAATCCCGTTTTTGTGGCTGCGGGAGCAGCTGGGCAAGTGTGGAAGCTGCGAGATGAACTGCTGGATCGCTTTGTTTGTGCAAAGTGCTTGGCTTTACCATCTCTTCCGCGAGGAACCACTGCCGAGGCGGCGCTGCAGCAAATCGTGCAAGAAGCTCAGCTGCTTGCAGCCTGTGACCACGTGGGAGTGGTGCGTGTTTTTGATGTTGTGCGGCAGGAAGATCTCAATTGTGTGTGGATTCTCACAGAGTGGGTTGAAGGTCTCACCCTTGAAGACTTCGCAAGCTCTTGGCCCGATTCTTCGCCAGACTCTGTTTTTCAGCTCGCCCAGCTGGCTTTGGCGCGGCAGTTGGTTGAGGCCCTGCTCCATGTCTCGGCTCGGGGCATTGTGCACCGCGACATCAAGCCGGCCAATGTGCTGCTCTGCCAAGATGGTCATCTGAAACTGATTGACTTCGGGGTCTCCACGACCCAGTGGCTGACTTCGGGGCAAACCTTCACAGGCACCTTGAGTTACTCTGATCCCGAGGTGATGATGGGTGAGCCAGCCTCGTTGCGGTCTGACCTCTATGCCGCGGGTCTCACTCTGCTCGCAGCTGCGGGTCGGCTTCCTGAGCTGTGTCGTAGCTCTGCGCCCGGAACTTTACTGCGTGGTTTTTCAAGCTTTGAGTTTGCGCAGGAGCTTGCCGGGGGAGTGCAGGGAATGTACCCCGATGTGGCGCGGGTTGTGTTGCGATTTCTGCGCAGAGATCCCAGTGGTCAGCCGCTTGAAAAGCGGTTGGACTCCCTTCCCGCTGAAGAAGTTCTCCAGTGGGCAGCGGGGGAGCTGAGGCGGGGTTGGGCTGAGCTTTTTCAATCGGAACCCACCCAGATGCTGGAGAGGGTGTTGCTTGCCGAAGGGAAGTCTGGCGCGGAAATGGGCTTTCCAAAGCCAAAGGCCCTGTTGGACGCGGTGCGTCGTCACAAACGTGAGAGCGAAGCCGAGCCCCATGTGATGGCCCTTTGGATGGCCTATGAGCACCGACTTCTTCCCCTTGTTGCTGAGCCAACCCCAACTGAAAATGCCGACAGTGTTGCGGACTCAGCCCATGAGCCCCTTCAGCAGAACCTCTCTTCCCCAAAAGCGGCTTCTTTCCGACGTGTGGCCCTGCGCAGCTTTGTCGGTTTGTTGCTCCTCGGGGGAGTCGTGTGGGGCCTGAGCCAGAACACGGCTGATTGGAGCCGTGACGGGGGA
Source organism: Silvanigrellales bacterium (assembly GCA_028285285.1). Classification (GTDB taxonomy): domain Bacteria; phylum Bdellovibrionota_B; class Oligoflexia; order Silvanigrellales; family Silvanigrellaceae; genus JANQPW01. The sequence continues at coordinate 3,929 of JANQPW010000451.1, read as the reverse complement.
AGTGCTCCCAAGAAAGTGTCCTCAGACGGAGGAGAGGTCTCTCCCATTGTGGCCGCAACGCCCACACAGCCAACACCGCTGCCTGTGGCGACTGGTGTGCCCACACCCGAGCCTTCGCCGAGGCCACAACCTGTGGTTGTGGCCACACCCACACCGTCTCCCACAATCACTCCCCGCCCGAGAGCCACACCAACCCCTGTGGCCCAACCTGTTGTGGTCACGCCTCGACCCGTTCCCACACCCCGCCAGGAGCCTTCCCCAACTCCTGAAAAGAAAGAGGTTCCGGCCACAACTTCCGTGCAGTTTGTGTCTCGTGTGTGGGGCGAGCTTTCTGTGGATGGCGACTACTACACGGAATTGCCACGGGCAGAGCCTTTGCTGCTTCCCTCGGGGGAGCACCTGTTGCGGTTCACAAACCCGCTGTTCCACCCGTGGGAGAAAAAGGTGGTTATTGCCGGCGAACAGCAGCAGATCGAGATTGAGCCCCGTGCTAAGACACGGCGCATTTCCATTCAACTGCCTGACATGGCGGTTCTGTTTGTCGATGGCAAAAGGCGCGGGGGCCCTTCCAGCCGGTTCAGTTTGGTTTTGGCTTATGGCAGGCGTCGCATTCGCCTGCAGTACACCAATGGCGAAGAAATCGTTCGCACGGTGCGGGTGGGAGACGGCACTCCGGGAGATTACCGGTTCTAAAATATTTTGTAACAAATTGAAATTAAAAAATAATTGATATTTATTTAATTTTTTCTAAAGTGTTGCCGATACGGAAAGGCGCCCGCACTTTTTCTTGCATTTGTGGAGGTGTTCCTTTGTTCACTCGAATTGTCGTTCTCCCTTTGGTTGTGTTTCTCTTTTCGGCCTGCAAGGCCCCGCCCTTTGCAGACACCTCCGTGAGGGAGGCCGAGGACGTTGCTGAGCCGGAAAAAGTCGACTCATTCGAATTTCCAGAGCCGGGGCCTGGGGCGACTGATGAGGCAAAGGTCACAGAAGTGTTGGGCTGCACCTTGACCTCAGAAGATCCCCGGCTTGCAAACACTCCTCACTTCGCGAAAGTGGTGGCTGCTTTCGAGGAAACGATAACGAGTCTTCGGAAGGTTCCCTTTGCCTTCAGCCCAAACCTCGACCTCTCGGCAGTGAATGCGTGTGATGACAGCATTTTGGAGTCAGCGGAAGCTTCCTATGCCGCTAAAACAAGTTCACAGTTGACCATCCGTGAAAATGCCGTTGAATTGAAAATTCCCATTTTGGAGAAATCGGCAGTGGAGGGTGAGGCCGGCTGTGGAGGCCAGGAGGGTTGTGACCCCGCAAGCCCAGCTCCAGAGGCTTTCAAAGATGCCGATCGTCCTTACCTACGGATCTTTGTGCTCTACCCCAAGTGAAGTGCCATTTGAATTGACCCGCAAAAGAGCATAAACAAGAGAGTCCAGATTGAAATCAAGGGGGGCTTTCAAATGGCGGCACCGATTGTGTTGGTGTTTGACAAACAGGGGCGTGTGCGGCTGCGCCAACCGCTCGCTGCAGCGGTGAGTGTGCTCAGTGTCCCCGCAGCCCCTGGCCAGTCTGGGGAATGCACGAGCCAGATCTTTTACCTCACTCCTGCTGCGAAATCAGGCCTTTATCTGTTGTCCAACCCTGCCAGCGAAGGGGCTCGAGAGAGGGAGAAGTCTCTCTCGCGTGAGTTGGCCGTGGGCCAGATCGACAGTGTGGGCGAGCTGCGATTCCTCTTGTTGAACGATGACCAAAGCACAGTGCCCGAAGCCGCTGAGACCTCAGTGAAGGAAGACTTGGAATCGGCTCCCCCCAACTCGGCATCAAATCCTGCTTGTGCTCCTTCATCTCTCCCCAGGGCCCCTGACGTTGGCAGTGATTTGGCCGCCCTTGTGAATTTTCTTGTGGATGCATCGGGCTGGCTCACCTCAAACCAACGTGTGTTTTTACAAACCATCGATCATTTTCTGGTGCAGTTTCGATCCACCTTTGGTGCTTCCTTTGCGTTTGTGACGCTTATGCGCCCGGAGGGCTTTCGGGTGTTTGCCACAGATCAGGTCACTGAAGAACGGGCCTATCGGGTGCTCGATGGGTTGCCCGATGAACTGTCCGAAAGTGTGTTGCGGGGAGATGTGAAAACCATCTTGCCCGACATTTTGAAAGAGGAAGTGGAGCCTGGAAGCACCTTTTTCCACAGGGGTCTTCGCAGCGTGGTTGGATTTCCTGCCCTTGCTGAGGGAAAGATCTGGGGCTTTGTCTTTATGGGTTTTTCAAACATCTTGATCGAGTTCACCCCCGAAAAAAGACAAATAGCCGAGCTGGCCAGTTCTCATTTGGCACTTTATCTTCAGCGAGCGTCGTTGCGTGAACAGTTGCACGATTCGCGGCATCGCCACAACGGCGCGTCGGTAGGAGCTGGGAGCTTGATGCTGGGAGATTCGCCGCCCATGGAGAAGATGCAGTCCGCTCTCGATAAGTTGGCTCGCTTCGGCCTTTCTGTGCTGGTGACTGGTGAAACAGGGGTGGGCAAAGAGCTGGCCGCACAAGAGTTGCATCGTCTTTCCCCCCAGAGTTCGGGTCCTCTTGTGTGTGTGAATGCGGCAGCCCTTCCCGACTCGCTTGTGGAAAGCGAGCTTTTTGGACATGCCAAAGGGGCCTTCACGGGTGCTGGGGGAGAGAAGCGAGGGTATGTTGAGGCTGCGGCGGGAGGAACTCTCTTCATTGACGAAGTGGGAGAATTGTCTCTAGACATTCAAGCTAAGCTGCTGCGCGTGCTGCAAGACAAAGCCGTGACTCGCATTGGTGAAACCCGTTCTCGCCCTGTTGATTTTCGCCTGGTCACGGCCACGCACCGCAATTTGCAAGAGCGCATTGCTGCGGGGCAGTTTAGAGAAGACCTGTTTTATCGCATTGCAGGAGCCACACTGCACGTGCCGCCACTGCGAGAGCGGGGGCGCGACGTGTTGCTTCTCGCCCGCTTTTTCGCAGCGCGTTTTGCGGAACGTCATCGCCTCCCGGAAAAGGAGTTGAGCACGGCTGCGGTGAGTTACCTCGAAAGTCACAATTGGCCAGGAAATGTGCGTGAACTGCAAAATGCTGTGGAGCGGGCATTTGTTATGGCAGAAGGTTTGGTTATTCGGGCGCAAGACTTTGGTGCCGACGTTGCAGAACGAGATGAAGGAGAGCTGCGGGGAGCGGCAGAGGGTGGTCTTTCCCTGGCCGATGCCAAAGATCGGTGGCTGGCTCAGCACCTGAGTGAGTCTCTGAAAGCGCACGGAGGTAACCGCTCCGAAACGGCCCAGAGCTTGCGCATCAGTGAGCGAACTCTGTTTCGATACATTGACCAGTTGGGGTTGAAGCATCAAACACGCGCTGAGGAGCTCTGATGCGGAGTGGTGTGTGTTTGTGGCGATCGGCGATCGCAATCAGCGTCCTTTTGCTTTTTGGGCTTTTGGGAACGCTGCCCGGTCAGGCTAACCCTTCCTCAGCCACTCTGGAAGAGGCCATCTCTCTTTACGATCAGGGCGAGTACCAAGATGCCGATCGCAAACTCGACGTGCTGGCCCTCAACCCCAGCGGCTTGAGTCCAGCTGAATGGGCCGAAGTTTGTCTTTACAAAAGTCGTGTGGAGTTTGCCTATGGCCGCACCCGGCAGGTGAAAAAATGGCTCGAGAGACTGTATGAGGCCGACCCCAGCTTTGAATTGGACCCGGCCTACGATTCGCGAATGGCAAGAAGCTATTTTGCGCAGCTCAGTGGGAAAAGTGAGGGTGAAAAGAGCAGCGACCGCAGTGGAAAGCGCGGCGCTGGGCGAGGTGGCAAGGGCAGTGAAGGTGGAAAACCCGAAAGACCCTCTGGGCAAGATGAGGCGAAAGGCCCGCCCGCGGTCGTTGATGCAAAACCCATCCGTTCTGGCAAAGCGTCTGAGGCGCAGCCCGGAC
>JANQPW010000403.1 GCA_028285285.1 Silvanigrellales bacterium | reverse complement strand
AACAAAGAACATATGCTAATGCCCCTTGAGTTTTTTCAATAGCGAGAGAGCGAACAAATGAATTCTCGAAACAACATTTTCACACAGCTTGGTTGCACCAGAGCACTGATATTGCTCCCATTGCTCTTCTGCACCCTCACGGGCACGGCCTCTGCCCTAGAACACAGCCGCGAATCTGCTCAAAGCCAGACTGCGGTGGCGCACATCACCGAACAGAAGTTTTGGAAGAGGCCTCAGTGGAAGAAGTTGCTTTACTACGCACCCACCTGGTTTCAAGGGGAGCGCAGCCTCATCGACAGTCACACTTTTTTTCTCAGCGCCCGAGGAAAGTCCGATCCTCGACTTGAGATGATTGCAACTGTGAAGGCGTTCTTCTCTCCGCAGCTCAAACACGCACCCAATCAGCACGCTCAGTGCCGCTACCCCGCCCGCTTGGCATTTTTGAAACCTCTGATTGAAAGGGGAACTGGGGTCACAATACCCACTGTGTCTTGCCCACAGCTTGAAAAATATGAAGAGGCCTGGGACGACGAAACAGTGTCTTTAGTTTTTTCAGACTACTATTTGGGCAACCCTGTTTCTCTATTTGGGCACGTCTTCCTGCGACTGGGAGCAAGGCAAGCAAACAACCAAAGAGGCCACCAACTGCTCGATCTCTCGCTGAGCTTTGCAGCTGACCTCGACGGCACAAGCTCAGTAGAAGCGCTTGTTGTTGGACCCACAGGTGGTCTCAAGGGTCGTTTTTTTGTGAACCCCTACTACCTCAAGGTTCAAGAGTACAACAACGCCGAAGGTCGAGACCTTTGGGAACACAGCTTGAACTTCTCTCCCGAAGAGTCGCGACGCGTGTTTCTTTCCATTTGGGAGGTGGCCACAGAAACCATTGACTACTTCTACCTCGACGACAATTGTGCTCTTGTCTTGCTCGCAGTGCTTGATGTGGGCCGCCCTTCAATGAACCTCACTGCAAAGCTACAAAACTGGGTCACACCCGCCGACACGGTGAAAGTGGTTGCCGAAGAGCCTGGACTGATTCAAAAAACGGAACACCGGCCTTCCTCGCTTTCACGCTTTCAAGAACGTTACGCGGCCTTGAAAAGCGATGAGCGTGAGGCCTTTGAAGAGCTCCTACGCCAGAGGTCGAGCGAGTCCGTTGGCAATTCCCTAGAATTGAGCACCGCGGCCAAAAGCCGAATCCTCGACGCCGGACTTGAGTTTCTCGACCACAGCCTCAAGCTTTCAGCTGCTGGGCAACCACAACACGAATCAGACCGACAATTTCGCTCTCAGCTCTTGGCCAGCCGGGCCCGTGTCAGAGTGCCCTCACCCCCGCTTCAAATGCGCCCTCCTTCGCCCAAGTTGGGTCACGACACTCGAAGAATGGGAGTCTCATGGCTTGTTCCCTCCGATCCGCTCAATGGTTGGAGTCGTTCCCCAGCACGAGAGGATCCGCTTTTGCCTCCAGCGTTGGGAATTGATTTTCGCGCCGCTCTTCACGACTTGGGTAGCCCTATTGATGGATACCCGCCAGGAGTGGCCATTGAATTCTTTCACCTCGCTGCCAGCGTTTGGCCGAGCCAAGGTCGCTTCCAAGCCGAGCGCGCCACACTCATTGGAGTTCATTCTGGACAAAAGTACCAGGCCCTATTGCAGAACTTTGCCTGGGAGCTTCAGCTGGGCTGGGAGCGCTCGCCTTGCCAGGGCTACCTTCTGCGAGACACCTCAAAATGCGGGTATGGCTTTGTTCGTGGTGGGTTAGGTCTTGCCCTGGCCGGCGGCGCTCAAGAACAGCAATTCGTTTACTTCCACCCCCTTCACATGAGTGCGGGTTGGCACAATTCCCAGCGGGCCACGGCAGATACCGGTGCCGTTCTGGGAGCTCACTTCACCCCCTGGAACAAGAGTCGCATTCACCTGCGAAGCAGCTTGAGCAGGCGCTTCACTCAAGCCTCTGGCGACTTTGGGAGGTTTTCACCACACGTCTCTCTCAGCTGGGCGCAGCTGCTGTCACAAAATGTGGAGCTTCGACTGAGCACTTCCGGCCAAATGACCACCAGCACAGAAGAGAGCCAGAGTGAAGCGTGGGCTTGGGGCCTGAGTTCTCTGGCTGCGTTCTACTCTTTTTAGTTGATACACCGGCAGTGAAATTCTCTCGAGCGTTTGCACCACTTGCCGAAGGCAAACTCCCGAATGAATTTATTTATTGGTTCAACACTGACCAAAGTGGTCACTCCAACTCCGCCCGATCTCTCCTGGGCGGTAGCCGGATGGGTCGGCGTGCCGTGGTCTCGACACACTTTTTGGGATTGGAGTGATAACGACACATAAATTCGAGTGTGAGGCTCTTAAAACCCTCCTCCTCTCCCAAATAAACAGGAGTGTGACCCGCGTCATCGAGGGTTTCAAACCTCCGCTCCACACCCGCTGCGCCCGTTTGAACAAACCGTTTAAACAGTTCTTTCCCCTGCTCGTAGGGAACAACGGGATCACTGGTTCCGTGGAACTGCAACAAAGGCAAATGCGACAGCTCCTGCAAATGATCAACCGGTGCGTAGTCATCGGTGATGAGATAGGAAAGAGGGAGCTGAAACAACCAAGTGAGGGCAAGAGAAGCTAGTTTTTTCTGCGCAAGCCGCCTGTACGAAGCAAACGTGCTTTCCAAAATCACGGCGTTGACTTTGGGCAACTGAGAAAGAGCCAAGGCACTCACCCCAACGGCCCCACCGAGGCTCTGGCCAAACACATAAAGGTTTTCCCGCTGCAGTTTCACCCCAAAGTGACGGAGCACCAACACTCCATCACTCACTGTTCCATGACGGGTGGCCACCCCGCGCGATGCTCCGTAACCACGGTAATCAAAGACCACGAGCTCAAAGCCCTTGTGAGCCAACCAATGAGAAAACCCAAGGTGAGACGTCATGTTTTGTGCGTTGCCATGAAAGTGAATCACGGTACCAAGGCGCAGCCCATCTTTGGGGCGCACCACCCACCCATGAATGCTTTCTCCTTCAAAGAGGGGAAGCGTGAACTCATCGTGCTCCAAACCCACATCGGAGGGGAGCAACCACAGCGTGCTGTCAGGTTGATAGAACACGGAGTTGCAACCAAGTGGTAACAGGAAGAAAGACAAGAGCCACAAAACCACTTTCAATGAAGCGGAACTGAGGGGCCGGCGACCGGAGACAGGGCACAAGCTTCCTTTCAACCTTCACCTCCCTTTGCTAGCATGGCGGGAGGGAAATTCTTGGAGGTGAGCGGATGATCGACAACCCGTTTCGGAAAAGACTTGAAAATCACGTTGAGCCTCTCATGGACTTCTATGAAACCTGGAAGCTTCACCCTAACACCATCAGCGTCATTGGTCTGCTCTTTGCACTGCTTGCCGCATGCCTCATCGCTCGAGAGCTCTTCTTGCTGGGCATCATCGCCTGGTGGATTGGGCGACTTTTTGATGGAACCGATGGAATCTGGGCCCGTCGCACCAATCGCGCAACAGCATTTGGCGGCTACCTTGATATTGTCTGCGACATGTTTGCGTACAGCAGTGTCGCCATTGGCTTCGCCGTAGCAAGGCCCGATCTGTGGTTTCCCTTTATGGTGATTCTCCTGGGCTATGTGCTGTGCATCACCTCTGCTCTCGCTTTGGGAGACGCTGGCAGCGACCAAGACGACAACCGTGGGCTGCGGCTGGCGTCGGGTATTGCTGAAGGTGGCGAAACTGGCATTGCCTACACGGCCATGTGTTTGTTTCCCGCAGCTCTTTCTGAGATAGCTGCAATTTGGATCTTTGTGCTCGCCATTACCGTGGGCGCCCGCACAGCACTCGCCTATCGTGTCTTGTCTGACAAACCACGCCCAGAAGATATCCCTTAAAACCTATCAAGACTCCCGCACATGGCTTTG